>DGVL01000046.1:2925-4463 GCA_002394965.1 Lachnospira sp. UBA4285 | reverse complement strand
TTTTGGTGGGAACCAAAAACGCCGCGAATGCAATTTGCATCCGCGGCGACGTCTGCCTTACAGGCTGTATTAGTGCAGGTGGAATGCCAGCGTGAGGATCCGGATGATGAAGAGCGCGAAAATGCCCCACATAACCGGGGATACTTCTCTTGCCTTCTTCATGCAGACCTTTACGATGACCCAGGAAAGCATTGCGAACATGATGCCATTGGCGATGGAATAGGTCAGCGGCATAATAGCGATGGCCATGAAACCTCCGATCGCATCCGCCGGATCCTTGTCAAAGCTCATCTTCGTGACACTCATGATCATCATCATGCCAACGTAGATGAGGGCCGGGCTCGTAGCAAAGCTCGGGATCGCAAGGAATATCGGGGCAAACAGAAGCGATACAAGGAACAGGCAGGCCGTTGTAAATGAAGTGAGGCCGGTCTTGCCGCCCTCCGCAACGCCCGCGGAAGACTCTACAAAGCTCGTGATGGTCGATGTGCCGAGACATGCGCCCACACAGGTTCCGATGGCATCAGACAGAAGAACCTTTCCGGCTCTCGGAAGCTTTCCATTCTCGTCGAGCAGATGCGCCTTGTCCGCAACGCCTACAACTGTGCCAACGGTATCGAAGAGATCCACAAACAGGAAACTGAAAACGATTGCGGCGAACTCAGCCACATGCGCTCCCGCCCACGCGAAATTGAACTTGAACGCGGTGTTGCCGATACCCGAAAGATTGATGCCAGAAGAGAAATCCGGGAACACGTTGGTTGCCGTGTACCAGCCGCCCACCTGTGCGAACATTCCCAGGATCCAAGTGATGATGATGCCGATCAGAATAGATCCCTTTACATGGTAAGCCGAGAGAACAACCATGATCATCAGGCCAATGAGACAGAGAACAACGTCTGCATGGCTGAAATCACCCAGGCCAAGAAGCGTCGATTCATCCGCGACAACAATGTTGGCACCCTTCAGGCCGATCATTGTGATGAAAAGACCGATGCCGGCGGTTATCCCGTACTTCAGATTCATCGGGATTCCGTTGACGATCGCCTCGCGCACCTTGAAAAGCGACAGAAGGATAAAGATGATACCCTCCACCAGAACGGCTGTCAGCGCGATGGTGAATGCATTCGGAACATCCTTCAGATCTCCGAGGCACACCGTGAACGCGAAGTATGCGTTCAGGCCCATGCCCGCGGAAAGCGCTACCGGATAGTTCGCCAGAAACGCCATGACGAATGTGGCGATCGCAGAAGCCAGCGCCGTCGCGACAAACACGCCGTTCGCGTCCATCACATTGCCGAGAATCGAAGGATTGACGGCAAGAATGTACGCCATGGCGAGGAATGTCGTAAGACCGGCCACAACCTCCGTGCGTACGTCGGTACCGTACTCCTTCAGTTTAAAAACCTTCTCAAACATATTCCCTCTCCTTTGGAAAAGTTTTTTGCAGCGGACCCCTCCGCTGTTTATTTTTATTTTACAAATTTCATATTGAATTGGCAACACCGGAAAACCTTACAGCGCGGAGCGGATGGCAG
>DGVL01000046.1:0-2729 GCA_002394965.1 Lachnospira sp. UBA4285 | reverse complement strand
GCAATCGTGTCAAAACCAATGGACTGAAGCGCCTTCACTGTCTCCAGTTTTGTGCTGTGCGGCCGCAGACAGAAATCGGAAATCATGCCATCCTCATCCACCGCCAGTTCGTGGCAGAACAGCGTGGGGCGCCCGAGCTTCTTCATGATAGGCGCGGCGAGCTCTTTAAACGTGTCACTGACAATGATGACCTGAGTCTCCTCCCGCAGGCTGTCCAGAAATTCTCTGGCCCCCGCAAACGGAACAATTTTATCCGCCGCTTCCTTAATCTGTGGCAGTCCCAGCCCGTGTTCCCTGAGAATTCCCAGTCTCCAGCGCATCAATTTTTCATAATCCGGTTCATCCCGCGTCGTTCTGTGAAGTTCCGGTATTCCGACCGCATCTGCGAATGCGATCCAAATCTCCGGTACAAGCACACCTTCCAGGTCAAGACATACAATATTCATTCTCATTACCTCCGGGATCAAGAATTTAAACAGACTTATCATATCATAAACTGCCAGGTGCAAACTGTTTTTATTCTTGTAGTCAGCACCGCTTTGTTATATAGTGAGTATAGATATTTTTTCCGGGGTGTATTCCCTGTCTGCCATTTTCCGGCACTTATTCCTTTTTTCTTTTTTCTTCACAAGGAGGTTATTATGCCCACTTTTTCTGCACCCGGCCGGGCGCGCCATGTGGCGGCACTTACCTTTGCCGCTGTGATCCTTCCCTTATCTTCTACTCTGCGAGTAAATGCGGCCGAACGCACAGCCTCGGATTTCACGGATCCCGTCACGATAATCAGCGGTTATCCGGAGGAACTTGGCGGCAAGGACGGCCCGTATCCTTTCGGCCCGTACGGTACGACTGCGCCGGATCTCAGCGCCGGCATGGGCGTGACATTTGCACCCGACGAGCAGTATGGGCCGTTTGAAGACCTCTATGCGCACTACATCGGAAGCGGCGACGGGTTTAATCCGGCGATTCCGGCTTACTGCGTGCAGTTTGACATTCTGCTTGACGGGAGCGCTAAAAAAACGCCCGGGACATCCTTTGACCTTCTGACAGAACAGCAGCAGCGAGCCATTGCACTTGCCCTCGCGTTCTCACCGGATCTGGGCATCGCAGATTACAGTCAGGTCAACAAGAGGGCAATTCCGAAAAACACATATCTGTCCTGGCTCGGCATGCAGCAGATTGTCTGGAATATTGCCGGTTCTGATGAAAACGGGTACAATCCGATCGGAAGCAGCCGGAGTACAGTCTCAGGAGACGATACAGATGCGGCAGACTTTCCACTGCTCACCGGGCAGGCACTGGAGAACGCAAAGCTTCTGAGTCAGGAGACCGGGAGCTACGACACAGACGGAATCATGCTGAATACATACCGGAATGTCGCCGGGAATGTTATAAGTGCCGCTTCCTATTCCTCGCACACCGCCGTACTCGACGGTTCCTCGCTGACACTGAAGCAGGAGTCCGGATACCGGGCAGAAGTCTATATTGGAAAAAATATAAATCCATCTCTCCTCCAGATCACCTGCCCGAGAGATGAAGTTTCCCTGCACTACAGCCCCGAAAGCGGAATGCTGCAAATCTCCGTTCCGCTTGAAAAGGCATCTGATGTCAGCACAGTCCTCACACTGAGCCATATGCTCCCCGCATCCGGCGACTCGGCTGTATTTTTCAGCGGAGGCGGTCAGGTTGTCACCGCCCACCGGCCGAAGCTGGATCTTCATTCCACGCTCATTCATCTCGCGATCGAAAGACCGAAGCCGGCCGTCACGCCATTTGATCTTCAAATACAGAAGAAGTCCGTATCCGGGACTCCGCTCGCCGGTGCCATATTCTCGGTGACGTACCGGCCCGAGAGCGGAGAGACAACTGATGCAGACGGCAACAGGGCAACCGAGAGAACCTGGTATCTGAAAACCGGTCCGGACGGGACTGCAGGACTAGCCAGTATAGCCCCGGAGAAAACCAGTTCTCCACTTTATCCGTCTGATGCAGCCGGATGCCGCATACCGGCCGGCACACTGGCAGTCCGGGAGGTTCAGGCGCCGGATGGCTATACTCCGGATCCGGACGAAAAGATCATCCCTTCACACGGAGATGGCTTCACCTCTCCGGTCAGGTTTGAAGCCGGTCCGCTTGTCTTCGCCGATGCTCCGGCTGAGCTCAAGGATTACAGCACCAGCGCGGCGTGGTCTGTCTCAGGGGATATCAGAAAAGAAATCTCTGCGGAAACCGTGCGGGAGGCTGAAAGCGCAGGTGAATCTGTCCTCATACAGGACGCCATCATATGGAAAGGTGCCTCCACACAGGAGGTGTATCAGGTTCATACCGAGCTCTTCAACGCGAACAGTCCGGATGTGACAGCAAAGACCTGGGATACACAATACCGCTTTTCTGAAGTGAACGGCAGCGGAGTGATGAATTTCCCTGTCACGTCTGAAGAACTCGCAGCTCTCGGAGACAACAGTACATGGCAGCTTCGGCAGACACTTGTCCTGAACGGTCAGATAGCTGCACAGGACACAGGGGATCAGGAGCGGATTCATATCACCCATCCTCTGCTCGAGAAGTCGATCGGCCAGCCGAGCCACTCTGCGGATGAAATTTTCACCTATTCCGTCTCCTTTACTGTTCCCGGAGATCCTTCGTATCCCTGTCTTGGCGCATCCCTTGTCGACACACTACCCTCCGGCCTGCAGCTTGCTTCCGGTACTGCCGTACTCTCTGAGAAC
>DGVL01000151.1 GCA_002394965.1 Lachnospira sp. UBA4285 | reverse complement strand
CGCCGTCGTGAAGCGGCGTGTTGTGCTCGAAAATATTGATCAGAAGCTGACTGGAGACAATGCCGTCCACCGCAATACCGGTCTTGATAAATTCCACCAGCTCCATGTTCTTCTCGATCACGATCAGCGCGCCGGTCTTCGCAGATCCCATGGCGAATGCCGCCCGGATAAGCTCATCCTCGGTGTGTCTGCTGAAACGTTCGCCCCGGGAATCCTCGCGGCCGCTGTTTTTCAGGAGCCGCCCCATCAGCTGCCCCTGTCCGAGCTGTTCGAGAACACGGCGCAGCTCCGGCTGGAAGATGATCACCAGTGCGATAAAACCGACGGAAAATGTCCGCTGCACGATCCAGATGAGCGTCTTGAGCTGCAGCGCGACGGCCAGGAACGAAAAGGCGGCCAGGATGATCAGCCCGCGCATGAGCGCAAACGCGCGGGTATTCTTGATCCAGAGCAGAACATAATACAGAACAAACGCCATAAAGGCAATTTCTATCACATTCGAGATCTGCAGCGACGGTATATAATAATTCGAGAAAATCCTGGTTGCATAATTCACTGTCTGAAAGTCCTCTCGTGTACTCTCGATTCAGTTTCTGTCAGACGGACCGCCCTCAGGCTGCTCCTCCCCCGCGCCGGGAGCGCCGGGTTTTATCTTCCTGGCGTTGATATGCGTGATCCGGAGCTCTTTCCTCGCCTGCCTTTGTTTCGGGACCGCCGTCACATAGTAATAGTATTCCGAGTCCTCGATCCTCAGATGCTCAGACTTCGTATAGTCAATATTATACTGGAAAAGCACCGCCATTTCACCTGCAAATGTTCCGGCGCCAATACTGACAAGAGACGGAACCATCTGGATCCCGGCATTGAGGAACATATTCAGAATCAGGAAAAAGACCGCTTCACCGACAGCCCCCGCTATGACGGCGTAGCTGAAGGCATGCGGCACCGCAAGTGAGCGGAGCAGGCTGACGACCGTCAGAGCTATCAGTGAGCAGACGATGATGACGATCATCTCACGGTCTCCTGCTATCATGCTGTATGTGTAGGCGATCAGATCCTGCGCGCTCATCGATTCCTGGACCGTCTGCGTGTTCTCAATCGTGCTGATCCCGCTGAGCGTATAAAACAGAAACAGTCCGACCGGTACGCCCGCAATCGGGAGTCCCGTGACAAGAAGCGCGCACAGAACCGGAAAGAAAAGCGGAATCCGGAAGTACGCAAACACCATCGTGAGCATCGAAACCAGGACGGCCTTCGGGGCGAAACGGTAATACAGCAGGTACAGGATCAGGAAAAGAAGCATCACCGAGAATGCCAGAAGCTTTGAAAAGCCGTAGATCTGCACGATAATCAGGACCAGGTCAACGGCAGCCGTGACAGCGACCGGGAAAAAAGCGCAGATGACTGCCAGAATAAAATACATCCACGGCACAATCAGCGTCTCGGAATATCCCAGGCCTGCAACGACTGTTGTTATGGAAACAAGCGCCAGAACAAAGCGAATACACCGTTCAACCCATCTGCGGTGCGCCTCGATAAACGTAATGATCTTTTCCTTTACTTCAAGTAAAGTACCCATTCCTCATTTCGTCCGCTGCGGCTGGTCCAGTCGTGCAATCAGCTCGCGCCGGGTCTTCTCCTTTTTCGCTTCTTCCGAAACCCTCTCGTAACTCTTGCCGTACCACCAGAACGCAAACAGCATGTAAGCGCCGATAAAACATATGTCAAATGCCGGGTGAAACAACCCGAAAAATGCCCGGAAGCCTGTCAGACGGACATCTTCCGCCACGGCAATCCACCCGCCGCTCACCAGGCACTGCAGGATCTTCATGAAAACAAGCGCCGCGGCGGTGATCAGGCCTGTCCGGAGGGATTCCGTGACACAGTAGCGGAGCCTGGAGATACCGGCAGCATACAGTTTCCGGTCAACACCGTGTTTCCGGCAGATTGCCGAAACCGCCATGAGTCGTACTTTGTTCTGACTGATCACGTCTCCGTCTCCTTGTCTTCTTCCCGGCAGGCATCAGAGATACACCTGAAAACAGATCCGCGAATCCCTGTAGCTGACTCTGATGTCTGCCTTCAGCATTCCCGCGATGCTCTGCGCCATGGAAAGGCCTATGCCGTAGCCGCTCTTTCTGCTGCTGGTGTGCGCCGTGTCCGCCCGGTAGAAGCGCTCGAAAAACCGGCTGTAGTCAACCTCTTCCCCGTCTGCGTAGTCATTGCTCACCGACAGGCACGTGCGTTTCCTGTCTCTCGAGAGCTCAACCCGGATGCAGCCGCCGTCATCGCAGTACTTGACCGCATTGTCAAGCAGGATGTTGACGATCTCCGTGTACATCGCCTTATCCGTGTGAAGGACAATGTCTCCTGCCACCTCCGACTCCAGGCGTTTCCCCTGGTTTTCCGCAACGGTCCTGAAGGACGAGGCGGCATCCTCCACGACGTCAGACACCTGGACATCCTGAAGCGTCACCACATCCGTGTCCTCCTCCATGCGCGCCATCTGAATCAGGTTCGCGACAAGTGCGGACAGCCGTTTTACCTGATGCATGGTACTCTGTGTCCACTCATTTTCCCCGTAGGTCATCTCGAGGACCTCCGTGTTCGCCGAGATGACGGCAAGCGGAGTTTTCAGCTCGTGGCCGGCGTTGGTAATGAATTGCTTTTGCTTGCTCATGCTCTCCACAATCGGCGCCACAGCCTTCTTCGAGTACAGCCAGAGAAAGACGAAGATCAGGATATCGATCAGAATCATGGCGCCGAAGGTGATGATGAACATATAGTGGACATTCTCCACCAGAGTGGTGACCTCCAGCCAGATATCAAACCATCCGGTCTCGGTCCGCACGATCCGCAGGCAGTAGAAACCTTCGTCATACGGGACGATGCGGTCGAACTTGTCCGATCCGGTGCCCCACTTTTCTGTCAGGAACTCCGCCTCCTGCTCGTCGGCAGACGAGACATGAGACATGTCCGTCTTCACGATACTGCCCGTATTGTCCAGCGTGACCGTGAAATAACGGATCTCATTCTTGAGATCCAGGTTGTAGCTGCCGGCATCCGGGCGGCGCGCATCACTGAAGATCTGCTCAATCGACAGAATGATGTTGAACCGCGTGTCAAATGTCTGATACAGCCTGACAATGTAAGACAGATCCAGGCCGAGCATCAGGAAAAACATGATGATCAGAAAGGCCGCCATCAGGACTTTGATGAATTTCTTGCGTATCTTGCTGTACAAAAAGCCTCACTCCCTGCACTGAACAAGCTTGAAGCTTCCGCCGTGCTCACCCTCGATTTCAAGATCGGCTCCAACCCACTGCAGCTTCTTTCTCAGATAACTCACATACACCCAGACAATTTCCGGATCCCTCTCTTCATCCTCCCTCCAGACATGCTTCAGCAGGTCCTCCGTGGCGATCTCTTTATCCGGATTCTGCATAAAATACTCAAGAAGTTCTGCTTCCTTGCTGCCGAGCCGGACCGATGTCTCCGACTTCAGCTCCAGATTCTCCGTGTCAAGCGTGACGGACCCCAGCTGAAGCCGGCTCGGATTGTAGCTTTCCGAGGAGCGGCGCGCAAGAGAGCGGATTCTCGCCAGCAGTTCCTTCATCGCGAAAGGCTTCGTCAGATAGTCGTCAGCGCCGGAATCCAGCCCCTCCACCCGGTTTTCAATCTCTGCCTTGGCGGTCAGGAGAAGAACCGGCGTGTGGTTTCCCTCCGCCCTGAGCTGCTTTAACAGCGTGATGCCGTCTTTTTTGGGCATCATAATATCAAATATCATGACATCATAGATATTGCTGTGGGCCAGACGGTATGCTTCTTCTCCGTCATACGCGGGATCCGTCTCGCACCCCTGCAGCTTCAGCACCGCCATCAGCGCGCGCGAAAGTTCCCGTTCATCCTCTGCCAGAAGCAGTTTCATTGTAGCCCTCCGTGCTTCTAAGTCCAAATTCCCTTCCTTCATTCTCGAAGATCAGGTCCCGGATCGTCTGCATTGACATATCCGTGGAGGCCATCTCGTCGGCACAGCGCTTGAGTTCTGCCACGATCAGCTTTGTGTTGCTGATATTTTTCTTGTACTTCAGCTTGTGCTCGAGCGCCGCCCAGGAATCCATGGCGATCGTGCGCAACTGGATCTCCGCAAAATATTCGCCCGGATCATTACCGTCCACATCCGGGAAAGGCATTGTGAGCGCCACAATCATGTGATAACTCCGATACCCGTTGTCCTTGGCGTGTCGGATGTAATCCTTCTCCTTTACAACACGGATGCCCGGGATCTTCCGGATCTCCTCCACATTCCTGTATACGTCATCGATAAATCCGCTGATCAGTCGGATGCCCACCGAATCCGTCAGCTCCTTCAGCGCAGAGTGCGCATCAACAGGAAGGCCTTTCCGGGCACATTTTTCCCTCATACTCTCGTCCGACTTGATCCGCGCGCAAAAATGCTCGATCAGATCAATTCCTTCCTCTTTCCGGATCCGGTTGTAGTATCTCAGCACTTTTCCGGTAAGCGTGTCCAGAACCTTCTGAAGATACGGATCGTACTCCCCGTAAATACTTGTTTTCTCTTCTTCCATATTTTTTAATTCTATCATAGACCGGCTCTGTTATGTATGAAGAATATGTTAAAGATTAACTCACCAAAAAACGCCACCCAGGATTGGCCGGGTGGCGGGGACTCTTCTGTGTCTTGTCGGACTCATGCTTTCTCCGGGAACGGATCGTCGATGGAGCGCAGCGCGCGGAAATGTCCGGTCAGAGCTGTGTACATCTGAAGGAGGACCCAGCCGATGCCGGCCGCGCCATCGTACAGGCCGATCGGAGCTGTCACGGCCTTCGGACTCACACGGTCAAGGGCAAGGTTCCAGGTGATGCCTTTTTCAGCGTCTCTTGCCCAGCCGAGCAGATGGTCGGACGCACGGCGTGCGGCGTGGAGCCACTTCACTTCCTTTGACTCCGCCCAGAGGCCCAGGAACAAGTCGACCATGCCGGCGGTGCCGCAGCACAGATTCGCCGTGTACCAGTATCCTTCCGAGTGGTTCTCCGGGGCGCCGGCCGCGAGGACGCCTCTTGCCAGACGGAGTTCCCAGTCCCTGTCATCCAGATCACCTGTGATCTTGTAGAGCTCGTCGAAGTACCGGCAGGTGCCGACCGGGCCGTGGCAGTATCCGAGATAAAATACGTCCGGTCTGTCCGGCAGTGCGTGCGGAAGAAGGGCTGCCGATCTGTCGCCGCTGAAGGAGGCAGCGGCTGCGATAAATTCCTTGATGCCGTCTGTGGCATCAAGAAATGTCCTGTCACCCACCGCCTCGTACACCTTCAGAAACATATATCCGATCCCGGCCGTTCCCATCGGGAAGTTCGGATCGATGTAATCATCTCCCGCGCCGAAGTACTTCGGGTCCACACCCAGGTAATACCGCCCGCCCTGCGGGTATGTGCGGGCCTTGTCCAGGAACCACTTCGCCGCCTCAGCCGCGAAGGATATGAGCTCCGGGCGGCCAAGCTGCTTCCCGGCCGAGAGCAGATACAGTATGGTGCCGGCATTGCCGACGATGCCAGGATATGTGGACCAGGTATACCCGATCCCGTCCTCCGGTTTTTTCGCCTCGGCAAGGATCGCGTCTGCAATGGCATGCACCGTGTCAAGATACGACTTGTTCCCGCTGACAGCGGCAAGCTGCAGGAGTGCCACGGACACGCCGGCGTACCCGGTGGTAAATGCAAACTTCGAGAAGTTCTTCGCAAGCTCCCGCTTCTCATTCCACCGATACTGCAGATAGCGCCCGCAGTCCTCGGCCTCCTCCAGGTACTCCGTCTTTCCCGTCGCATCGTACAGGGAGAGCAGAAACAGAATAATGCCGCTGCTGCCGGAGTACACGCAGATCTCATCGTAATAGTACGGCTTAGATGCCTGCGCGTCCTCAAGGGAAAACCGGGTTCCGTGTTCGTCGCGCACACGGCGGCTGTTGATATACTGCATTGCTTCCTCCGCAGCCGCGCGGTACATCTCCGGTTCCGCCGGGCGCAGGATCGTATTTCTGTCAAAAATCATATTCAGAGCCTTTCTGATTTCAGCCTTCTCTCGTATCACTTTCCAGTCACATCCCATCATCTCCGCCCGCTTCACTGCACATCCGGGTCGACGATGCCCTGAGCCGCCAGGGATTCCTTTGTCTCATGCTTTCTGCCCCAGCCAGAAAGGATGGCGAACCAGAAGACAATGGTCAGGGCGATGCTGTGGAAGTTCCAGCCGACAAAGGACATCGGATTGTACCCGTCCGCGACGACGCCGGCGGAAACAGCCAGAGCCGCGAGATTGAGGCATCCTGCGTTGGTTGGCACGAGATACCCGACGCCGCACCCCAGGCCGTCCAGGAAATTCGCGGCGCGGTTTCTGTCGATGTGAAACGGCTTCAGGATCTTGCGGATCATCGGACCGGTCGCGGCGATCGCCGTGGTGCCGGAGCTGATCATAATACTCAGGAGCGATACCATGAGGCCGGACACGATCTCGGCTGTCCGCTCGGACTTCGCATACTTTTTCAGAGCGCCCAGAAGCGCATCAAGAACGCCGGCTTCCGTGATCAGACTGACCATGATGAAAATGAACAGAATAAAGATCGCAGAACTCAGCATGCCGTTGAAACCCGACGCGATCAGACCGTCTTTGGCGATCAGCGTGGAGACATCGGTGTATCCGAACGCAAGAAGCATCAGGATCCCCAGGATCTCATTGATGATCAGTGCCGTCATCAGGTTTGCGCCTTTGAGCATCAGAATGATGATGAGAACCGGAAGGATCAGGAACACCAGACTTGACGCGTAGGTGGAATCCGGCTGTGCGTAGCCGACAGCTGCCCCCGGATGTGTAACACCGGCTATAATATACCCGAGAAGCGCGGCCGCTCCGGCGATCAGAGAATACTTCAGACGTGAGCGGACCACATAGATGACCTTGGCCTCCTGCGTCAGCGATGAGGCGATCGTGGTGTCCGAGATCGGTGCCAGGTTGTCGCCGAAAGCGCCGCCCGCCAGGATCGCACCGCAGGCGATGTTGATGTCAACGCCCATGGCCTGCGCCAGCGGCAGCAGGATCGGGGCAGCTGTCGTTGTAGCCGCAGCTGCCGAACCGGTGGCCGTCGAAAGGATCACCGGGAGAAGAAAGCAGATGGCCGGGAGCATCGCCGGTGTAATGTGCGCCAGAGAGAACAGCCACACAAGCGCCTCAACCAGATGAGACGCGGTGAAGATCTTGGACAGGACACCCGCAAACAGAAAAATAATGAGCATGAAGGAGAAGATATTGCTTCTCACTCCGTCGATGACAACTTTCTGAAAGCGCCCCTTGTCCTTGTAAACCAGGAAACCCGTGATGATCGCGGCATACCCCGCGACCCAGTAGTTCATCGTCGACCGGAATCCGGCGAGTGCCAGCGCGATCATGGCAGCCAGCATCACGACAAGCGGCATCACTCCCCCGATGACGCCTCCGTAGACCGAAGCAAGCGGCTCTTTTGACTCTTCTTTTTTCTCTCCCATACGCTTTCCTTCTCTTTTTTGAGCTTTTAAGCTTTTGTTTTATACACCTATTTGTTAGTAGGAATACTAGTATTTAATTATAGGAAAGCCCTTCTCATATGTCAATAAAAAACTCCGGCCTGTCTCTGTACACAGACCGGAGTGAGTGCGGCGCATGCTGCAGCTGCGCCCGCGCACTTCTCAGATATCGATGCCTTCGATGATGTCTCTGAGCACTCTCTCGGAATGCTGCATCTTGTCGATTTCTTCATTGGTCATCGGCATCGGGATCTTGCCCTGCACGCCGTTTGGCCCGATGATGGTCAGGCAGCTGAGGCAGACGTCATTCACCCCGTACTCGCCGTGCATCATCGTGGAGCAGCAGGTGATGGAGTCGTAGGCGCTGGTCAGCATGTTGACGAGATTCATGACGGAAGCCGCGATGCCATAGAAGGTAGCGCCCTTGTCCTTGATGATCTCGCCGCCGGACTTCTGAACGTAGTAAAAAATCTCATCCTTGTCGATCGGATCAACCGGGAGGCCCTTCTGCTTGACAAGGCTGATGTACTCGTCAATACTCACACCGGACACACGGATCGTGGACCATGGAATGAAGGATGAGTCGCCATGCTCGCCGAAGACGTAAGAGTGCACATTCTTCTGCGCGATGTTGAGCTTCTGCGCGAGAATGCACTTGAGTCTCGCGGAGTCAAGGATCGTTCCGGTTCCGATGATCTGGTTCTCCGGAAGTCCGGAGACCTTCATGAACACATAAGTCAGGATGTCGACCGGATTGCTGACGATGATGTAGAGCGCATTCGGAGCTGCCTTCGTGATCTGCGGCGCGATCTCCTTGATGATGCCGACATTGGTCTTGGTGAGCTCAAGCCGGGTCTGTCCCGGCTTTCTGCCGATGCCGGACGTGATGATGACGATGTCGGAGTTCTTTGCCTCGTCGTAGTCGCCGAACTTCACGCGGATCGGGTCGCGGAAGCTCGTGGACTGTGCGATATCAAGTGCCTCGCCCTTCGCCCTGGCCGTGTTGACATCGATCAGCACGATCTCGGAGGCATGGCTCCTCTGTGACAGAGAGTACGCAATGGTTGATCCGACGGAACCTGCTCCGATGATAGTAATCTTTCTTCCGATTTTCTTGTCCATAGTCAGTCTCCTTCTTCACTGAATCTTCGGGCCATCATAAACATTTCTGTCTCTGAGATAATTCGGAAGCAGCTTCGGGGATACCTTCTGCGTGCTGATTCCGGCTTCCTTAATGGACTCTTCAAATGCGGTCACATGCGCCAGTGTGAGCTTACCGCTCTTCACTTCCTTCACCTTCTGGCCGGCAGCTCTTCCGGCGTCGCGCCCGAAGACGATGACATCCAGCAGAGAATTGCCCATCAGACGGTTGCGCCCGTGAACACCTCCTGTAACTTCCCCGGCCGCATACAGATTCTCGACTGTCGTCATGCAGTCCGTGTTTATCTCCAGTCCGCCGTTCTGATAGTGCAGGGTCGGATATACAAGGATCGGCTCCTTGCGCATGTCAATGCCGCGCTTCTCGAACATGCGGTACATGGCCGGGATGCGGGCCTCAATGGTGCCCTCGCCGTTGATCAGGTCGATCATCGGGCTGTCGAGCCATACCGCCTTGCCGTGTCCGGTGTCAACGCCCTTGCCTCTGTCACCCGTCTCCCGGATGATGGCGGCAGCCTCGACATCGCGGGTCTCGAGCGGATGGACGAAGACTTCGCCGTCACAGTTCACAAGCTTGGCGCCCAGACTTCTGACCTTCTCGGTGACAAGTGCACCGAAGATCTGCTCCGGGTACGCCGCGCCGGTCGGGTGATACTGCAGCGTGTCCTCATACAGAAGCTTCGCGCCGGCTCTGTAGCCCAGGACAAGGCCGTCCGCCGTTGCGCCGTAGTGGTTGGACGTCGGGAAGCCCTGGTAGTGCATTCTCCCGGCGCCGCCGGTGGCCAGGATAACTGCCTTCGCGCGCACAACGATGAGCTCATCGGTCTCCATGTTGATGAATACCGCGCCGGAAGCTCTTCCCTCTTCGTCCTTGATGATCTCAATGGCAGCTGTGAAGTCAAGGATCGGAATCTTGCGGTTTAACACCTCGTCGCGCAGGGTCCGCATGATCTCCATTCCCGTGTAGTCGCGGCATGCGTGCATTCTCTTGCGGGAGGTGCCGCCGCCGTGGGTCGTGATCATGGTCCCATCGTCTGTCTTGTCGAATTCCACGCCCAGACGGTTGAGCCACTGGATATCCTCCGGTGCCTCGGTGACAAGCTTGGCGACCAGTTCCTTCTTCGCAGCAAAGTGGCCGCCGCCGTACGCGTCCAGGAAATGCTGCATCGGGCTGTCACCTTCCTTGTCAGCAGCCTGGATACCGCCCTCTGCCATCATCGTGTTGGCATCACCCGGGCGCAGTTTCGTGCAGATCATGACCTTTGCGCCCGCCTCGTCGGCCTCATTGGCCGCCGAGCATCCTGCGCCGCCGCCGCCGATGATCAGGACATCTGTCTCAAAGTCCGGATGCTCCAGATCGACATCGCCCTCGTGCACTCTCGCGTGAGCCTGCAGCATGTCGGCCAGCTCGTGCGGGGCCTTGTCACCGGCGTTCACGCCCACCTTGAGTTTCTCGAACTGGTCCTCCCGGTAATCCGGATGATATGCCTTCAGCAGTGCGTCCTTCTCATCAGCCGTCATGCGGACAGGTTCCATGGCAGCGTTTTCTTTTCTTCTGGCCTCTACCTTGCGGATCGATTCCTGAAATTTTTCCGGATACATACTCTTTCCCTCACTTCTCAATCACGCGGTTGTTGTACAGTTCCTTCAGCTCATCGTCAGACTTGCTCATGAGATCTTTCATGGCCTGCTGATAGTCGCCATTCCAGATCTCCTTCACGCGTTTTTCCAGATGCCCGGACTCCGGCTCCAGATACCGGCCGTTGAGTCTTCTGGCGAGCATCGCAACCTGCGGATGCGAGATGCCTGCCGGGCAGCGGCTGGAGCAGATCCCGCACATCACACAGTCAAAGGAGAGTTCCGCGCACTTTGCAAAGTCACCTCTCTGCGCGTACGCGATATACTGCATCGTGTTCAGTCCCTGCGGGCACGCCTTTGTGCAGGCATTGCAGCCGATGCAGGCGTAAATCTCCGGATACAGCTGCATCATGAGCTGCTGCTCCGGCTTCACCTTTTCGATGTCGTAGATCTGCTTCACAAGCGGGAAGAACGGCAGAGTCGCCACATACATATTGTCTTCGACTTTGGTCTGACAGGCGAGGCACATCTTAAGCTCCTGCTGACCTGCAATCCGGTAGATCGTCGCACATGCGCCGCAGAACCCGTTGCGGCATCCGCAGCCGCGCTTGAGCTGATAGCCGGCGTATTCCATTGCCGTCATGATCGTGAGGTTGTCCGGCACCTCGTATTTCTTGCCGAACAGATAGATATTAACCATCTTGTTGTCCATAATGTCCTCCACCGTAAGATCAGTACTCATCCGGAAGCTCGCCGAGCTCGTCAAAACTGAATACCGGGCCGTCTTTGCAGACATATTTGTCACCGATGTTGCATCTTCCGCACTTGCCGATGCCGCACTTCATTCGCATTTCCATCGTTGTGAACACCTGGGAATTGGTGAATCCGAGTTTCTGAAGTCCCTGCAGCGTGAAATGGATCATGACCGGCGGACCGCAGATGATGGCGGTTTCGCTCGTCGGGAAGTTGAGTTCCTGAACGTAGTTCGGAACGAAGCCGACATGACCGTCCCAGCCCTGTTCCTCGCGGTCTATGGTGAGGTATACGTTCATGTCCTTCTCATTCATCCACTCGTTCTGCATCTCCGCAAGGTCAACCAGATCTTCTTTTGAGCGGGACCCGTACACCACGTCGATGTGACCGTAGTTGTCGCGCTTCGCGCGGACATAGTTGATGACCGAGTGAAGCGGTGCCAGACCGATGCCGCCGGCTATGAACAGCAGATCGCGGCCCTTGAAGGTCGTGTCCACCGGAAAGCCGTTGCCGTACGGCCCGCGGATCAGAATCTCCTGACCGGGTTCCATGGCGTGAAGCCAGCTGGTCAGCACACCGACCTTTTTGATGGAGAATTCCATATACTCTTCGACCGTCGGACTCGAGGTGATGGAGATCATCGCCTCGCCCACCCCCGGGACGGAGAGCATTGCGCACTGCCCCGGAATATGCTCAAACAGCTTCTTGCCATCCGTTCCGACAACGCGGAATGTCTTCACGTCCGGTGTCTCCTGCCGGATCTGTGTGACGACGCCGACCCGCGGGATCAGTTCTTCGTTTCGCATTGTGCATCCTCCTCCATGGCCTTCATGACCTTGACGATATTCATATGGATCGGGCAGCGGCGCAGGCATCTTCCGCAGCCGACGCAGCTGTACATTCCATCATTGCGGATCGGATAGTACACAAGTTTGTGCATGAACCTCTGGCGGAAGCGCTCAAGCTGAGTCTTTCTGGGCGTTCCGGCAGCCATCATGGTGAAATCCTTGTACATGCAGCTGTCCCAGCAGCGGTACCGCTCGACGCCGTGTCCCCCGTCAAAATCCTCGATGTCAAAGCACTGGCAGGTCGGGCAGACGAATGTGCACGATCCGCAGCCCAGACACTTGTCGGAGAGCTCTTTCCAGATCGGAGAGTGGAAGATCGCCAGCTCTTTTTCGCGGTTGTCCGCCGGTGTCAGTCTGTAGAGAGGCATCTTCTGCTGGATCTCGTGTACTCTTCTCTCCTCTGCCTCAACGTCCCTCTCTGCCTTCTCGTCTGTGACGGCGTCAAGCGCAGCGAGGTCGAGTTTCTCAAGAAGTGCCTTTCCCTTTTCGGAGATTCCCTCGAGGTAGATGATGTCATTCGCCATCCACATACGGGCGTCACCGGCGGGCTTGGCCGCATCGATGCCGAAGCTGTGGCAGAAGCAGGTCTCGGAGGGCTCAGAGCAGGCGAAACTTATGATCGTCGCGTGTTTTCTCCGGTTCTCGTAGTAGGTGTCCACCGGATCCGCCAGGAAGACGCGGTCCAGAATGTCAAAAGAGCGGACATCGCAGGCGCGCACGCCGAAGATGCAGTAATCCTGCGCCTCGGTTCTCGAATCAATGACCTCGATCTTCTTTCCCTCCATGCGGAACTTCGCCATTGGCTGAACCTGCGGGAAGAAGAAATCCTTGGCTGAGCGGAGGGTGTTCAGTTTCGTGGACATTACCTTGCCCGGCGCGTACTCCTCGAATACGGATATCTTTTCGGATTTATCCACCGGTATATACAGTTTTTCCAGCTCCGAAATCTGTCTTAGAAGATCCGGAAGTCTGTCTGCGGATATTCTCGTGATCATCAGCGGATACCCCCTTTCTGAACGATCGAAGGCTCTGCGTCTTTATCCTCGGTGAATGCCGAAAGCGGGCTCATCTGGCCTTCCTTCTCGCCGGCCTGATAATCTCCGTAGAGCGTGTCGATGTCCTTGATGAACTTGCGGTTCAGAAGATGGAGCGGAATGTGCTCCGGACACACACGCGAACACTCGCCGCAGTCAGTGCAGCGGCCGGCCACGTGAAACGCGCGGATGATGTGAAAATTGGCGTCTTCAAAATCGTTTGACGCAGCCTTGGAGAAGACCCCGGACTTCGGATTGTCGAACACGCACAACTCACAGTTGCAGGCCGGGCACACATTGCGGCACGCGTTGCAGCGAATGCAGCGGGAAAGCTCGCCCTGCCAGAAGTTGAAACGCTCCTCCGGTGTCATAGCCTCGAGCTTCTCAACTTCGTCGAACCGGTGAGAATCCAGAACCTCTCCCTCTTCTCCGAGAAGCTCATCATACACAACATGCCTGCGGCTCTTGCAGCTGCGGCAGCGCTCGTCCTGCGCCGCGTCAAAGCTCATGCGTCTGCTGCCGTACACCGTATCGCAGACCAGATCGTCTCCGTCTCTCTTCACGCCGAGGATACCGTGAATCCCGGCATCGTGCAGCGTCTCGGCACTCACCTTCCCGTCGCACGGTATGCCGATGGCATAGATGTTCTCTCTCTTCAGCCTGTGCTCGGTCATCAGCTGATTGAAGCTGTAGGTGTCGCAGGGCTTTAAGAATACCGCGATCTTCCCTTCTTTTTGTGACTCGGCGATCAGGTACTTGGAGAGATTCGCGCCGCAGAAATCATTGTAGACAAAATTCTTCTTCACATCCTCTGCGCTTCCAAAGACTGTCGGCGTTATGTCGTAAAAGAAGTCCCCGGTCGACCAGCCCAGGACACGGTTCACGGTCCCGTCGTCAAGCAGCTCACAGGCGCGTTTTATCAGTTCGTCCTGCATCTTAAATCCTCCAGTCTTCTGCAGCGTCCAAGCTTCGTGATCTGTCCCACGAAATCATCCATGACATCGACAAATCTCTGGCCTTCGGCCGCCGATACCCACTCGACTCTTGTGCGCTCTTTCTCGATGCCCAGATAATCCAGCATGGAGAACAGGAGCGTCATGCGGCGTCTCGTGTGATAGTTACCGGTCATATAATGGCAGTCGCCCGGATGGCAGCCGCAGATGATCACACCGTCCGCGCCGCGCTGGAATGCCCGCAGAATGAACATCGGGTTGATCCGGCAGGAGCAGGGGACACGGATGATCTTTACATTGGCAGGATAATTCAGGCGGTTTGTTCCGGCCAGGTCCGCGCCGGAGTAGGAGCACCAGTTGCAGCAGAACGCGATGATCTTCGGTTCCCAGGTTTCATTGTCACTTGTCATCTGCATAATGCATCTACCTCCGCCATAATCTCACTGTTGGAGAATCCGTTCAGATCCATCGCGCCGCTCGGACAGGTGACGGTGCAGGCACCGCAGCCCTGGCAGACGGCCGGATTGACCTGCGCGACTCTTCTGACTTTGGTCGTGCGGTCGCGCATGCGGAACTCCTTGTCCACATATGTGATCGCGCCGTACGGGCACACATCGGCGCACTGGGAGCATCCGGTGCACATCATCTCGTCGGAATGCGCGACGCACGGGTTGCCGGCCAGCTTGTCCTTCGAGAGAAGTCCGATCACCTTGCTCGCCGCCGCGCCCGCCTGAGCGACCGTTTCGGGAATGTCCTTCGGGCCCTGGCACACACCGGAGAGAAAGACACCGGCTGTCGGGCTTTCTACCGGGCGGAGCTTCGGATGCGCCTCGGTAAACCAGTCGTTGGTGTCCATGGAGGCGGTCAGCATCGTCGCGAGATGTCTTGCGCTGTGGCTCGGCTCGATCGCAGCCGCAAGGACGACCATGTCCGCGTCGATCGTCAGCTGCTCGTTCATCAGCAGGTCAGAGGCCTGCACGATAAGCTTGCCGTTCTCCGGCGTCACCTTGCCGACGGCGCCCTTGATGTAGTGCACGCCGTACTGTTCCACCGCCCGGCGGTAGAATTCGTCAAAGTTCTTGCCGGGTGTGCGCACATCAATGTAGAAGACATAGATATCCGTGTCCGGATAGTGATCCTTCGTGAGCATGGCGTGCTTTGCCGTGTACATGCAGCAGATCTTCGAGCAGTACGGCTTGCCGCCGCGGGTTGAATCGCACTCGCGGGAACCGACGCACTGAACGAATACGATCGTCTTCGGGCGCTTGTGATCAGACGGGCGCAGAAGCTCGCCGCCGGTCGGGCCCGCCGCGTTCATCAGGCGCTCGTACTCCAGCGACGTGACGACGTCCGGACTCTGGGAATACGCGTACTCATCGTACTTTGAGACATCCATGATCTCGTAGCCGGTTGCCGCAACGATCGCGCCGTACTCGACTTCGATCTCCTTGTCCGTGTCCTTGTAATTGATCGCGCCGGCTCCGCAGACCTTGGAGCACAGTCCGCACACACCTTTGTTCAGCATCAGGCAGTAATTCGGATCGATGGTCGCCACCTTCGGGACAGCCTGTGCAAACGGAATGTAGACAGCCGAGCGGTTGTTCAGCCCGAGGTTAAATTCATTGGGCACCTTTTTCATCGGACACTTCTCGGTACACAGACCGCAGCCCGTGCACTTCGTCTCGTCGACATATCTGGCCTTCCGCTTGATAGTCACCTTGAAGTTGCCGACGAAGCCGGACACATTGGTCACTTCGCTGTAGGAATAGATGTGAATCTTCTCGTTTTGTCCGACTTCCACCATCTTCGGGGTGACGATACAGGACGAGCAGTCCAGCGTCGGGAATGTCTTGTCCAGCTGCGCCATCTTGCCGCCGATCGTCGGGTTTTTCTCGACGATATCGACATCGTATCCCGCGTCCGCAATATCCAGCGCGGTCTGCATGCCGGCGATGCCGCCGCCGATGACCAGCGCCCTCTTGACGACCGGAGTCTCTCCGGCCGTGAGCGGTGAGTCCAGCTCGGCCTTTGCGACCGCCGCCTTCATCAGGGCGATGGCCTTCTTGGTTCCGATCTCCTTGTCCTTGTGGACCCAGGAGCACTGCTCGCGGATATTGGCGATCTCGAGCAGATACGGGTTCATGCCGACACTGTCGACCGCCTTGCGGAAGGTCTTCTCATGCATTCTCGGAGAGCAGGAGCAGACAACCACGCCGGTCAGGCCGTATTTCTTGACTGCATCTTTGATGAGATCCTGACCGCTCTGGGAGCACATATAGGTGTAGTCCGTGGCGTACACAACGCCCGGAACATGGCGCGCCGCCTCGGCAACGGCTTCAACATCCACCGTCGCGGCGATATTGGTTCCGCAGTGGCAGACAAAAACACCAATTTTCTGCATTTTCCTCTCCTTTACTTCGTGTACTTGCGGTAAGCCGAAACCAGAAGCTGCTGCGGCATATCCGGCTCAAGCCGCTCCGGGACCTGATCGGGGATCAGGTGATTTCCGCCCTGTTTTCTCTCCACAGCCAGGCGCACAGCTTCGATCAGGCGGGCCGGATCGACCTGTCTGGGGCAGCGCTCAATGCAGGCCATACAGGAAAGGCAGCGGTAGATAGAGCGGCTGTTCATCAGCTCCCCGATCCGCCCGCTCTCGACCATGGCCACAAACTGATGCGGGTGATACTCCATCTCGGCAAATGCCGGACAAGTCGCCGTGCAGCGTCCGCACTTCATGCATCTGCGGGGATTCACACCGCTGATCGCCAGGATCTCTTCCGGCGTCACTGTGTAATTCGATGCCATCTTCAGCCCTCCTTCACGCCGAGTGCCTCGGCCAGTACATCCGTGAGATACCGGATCTCAACACCAGTGCCTTCCGCGTACTTCTTCAGGTTATAGAAGCACAGCGGGCAGGCAGTGATGAGCATTTCAGCGCCTTGTGCCTTTGCGTTCGCAAGGATCCTCTTCACTCTCTTCTCCGGGAGATCGCTGTCCTCCAGTGTCAGGTAGCCGCCGCAGCACTCATTGCGCTGCGCGTAGATAACCGGCGTGGCACCGATGGCGGAGAGGAGATCCTCCATGATTCTCGGATTCTCCGGGTTGTCCATTGCCATCTTCCTGCCCGGGCGCAGAAGAAGACACCCGTAATACGCGCCGATCTTCCTTCCTGTCAGCGGATTCTTCACCGCCTTCTTCACGGCATCAAAGCCGACAACGTCGCGCAGAAGCTCGAGGTAGTGCAGCACCTTCGTCTCGCCGTGGTACTCCTGACCGTCCGAAGCGATGTAATTGTTGACCTTGAGGCTGAAGTTTTCATCGTCTGCGATATCGAAGTTGGTCTGCTTCAGCACATTGTGGCAGGCGGAGCAGAGCGTGACGAGTGTTCCGCCGTTGTCTCTCGCATAGATCAGTGCCCGGACGGAGGAGAGCCGGATGGCGATCTCATCCTTCGAGAGCGGATATACACCGCCGCAGCACTGCCATTCGGGGATCTCCGTGAGCGGGACGCCGAGCACCTCGGCGCATCTGCGCCCCCAGGTGTCAAGATCCTGCGCCTTCTCCTTTAACGTACAGCCTGGAAAATAGTTGTATACCATCTGTCATGCCTTTCTTGTCAGACCATCTGTTCCGGATGGAAGACCTTGTCGAATTCTTGCTCCGTCAGGAATCCGAGCTTCACGCACGCTTCCTTCAGTGAGATATTTTCCCTGAACGCCAGCTGGCTCGTCTTGGCCGCCTTCTCATATCCGATGTACGGATTCAGGGCTGTCACGAGCATCAGCGAGTTGTAGAGGTTGTGGTGCATCTTGTCCTTGTTTGCCTTTATGCCGACGGCGCAGTTCTTGTTGAACGAGCGGATGGACTCAGAGAGGATCCGCACTGACTGCTGAAAGTTGTAGGCGATCACCGGCATGAACACATTCAGCTCGAA
>DGVL01000088.1 GCA_002394965.1 Lachnospira sp. UBA4285 | reverse complement strand
CCGATGATCTTGATGGAGTTCTTGTTTGCGCCTACGGTACCGTCCGAGCCAAGGCCCCAGAACTTGCAGCAGGTCGTTCCCTTTGCGGAAGTGTCGACATCAACTCTCGGCAGGGAGAGATTGGTCACATCGTCCACAATGCCGACCGTGAAGTCTGCCTTGGTCTTGTTGTTGTAGATGGCAATGATGTCGCCTGGTGTCGTGTTCTTGGAGCCCAGACCATACCGGCCGTTGAGGATCGTGACATCCTGGAACGGTGTGCCGCGAAGAGCTGCAACAACGTCCAGATACAGCGGCTCGCCGATGGATCCGGATTCCTTGGTGCGGTCGATCACGGAGATCGTCTTGACGGTCTTCGGGAGAACCGCTGTCAGATACTTCGGGGAGAACGGACGGTACAGATGTACCTCAACCACGCCGACCTTCTCGCCGGCAGCGATCAGATGATCGACGGTCTCCTCGATCGTCTGGCATACGGAGCCCATGGCAACAATGACATGTTCCGCATCCGGAGCGCCGTAATAGTTGAACGGCTTGTAGTTTGTGCCGATCTTCTTGTTGACCTGATCCATGTAATCCGCAACAATGTCCGGAACAGCCTCATAGAACTTGTTCTGAGACTCTCTTACCTGGAAGAAGATATCCGGGTTCTGTGCGGAGCCGCGGAGTACCGGATGATTCGGGTTCAGGCTTCTCTGGCGGAATGCGCGGATGGCGTCCATATCCACCATGTCCTTCAGATCGTCATAATCCCACACTTCGATCTTCTGAATCTCGTGCGATGTGCGGAAGCCGTCGAAGAAATGAACGAACGGAACGCGGCCTTTAATGGCAGCCAGATGTGCGACGGCCCCCAGGTCCATGACCTCCTGTACGCTGCCGGAGCAAAGCATTGCGAATCCGGTCTGACGGCAGGCATAAACATCCGAGTGATCACCGAAGATGGAAAGGGCATGTGTGGCAACGGCACGTGCTGCTACATCAATCACGCCCGGAAGCAGCTCACCTGCTACCTTGTACATGTTCGGAATCATGAGAAGGAGGCCCTGAGAAGCGGTATAGGTCGTTGTCAGAGCACCGGCGGACAGAGATCCGTGGAAGGATCCGGAAGCTCCTCCTTCAGACTCAAGTTCGACAATTTTTACCGGATTGCCGAAGATATTTTTTCTTCCTTGGGTTGCCCACTGATCCGTGTAGTCAGCCATCGGGGAAGA
Organism: Lachnospira sp. UBA4285; assembly: GCA_002394965.1. GTDB lineage: Bacteria > Bacillota > Clostridia > Lachnospirales > Lachnospiraceae > UBA4285. The sequence continues at coordinate 59,898 of DGVL01000088.1, read as the reverse complement.
AGGTGTGATCGGGAAGATGGTAGCAACTTCCGTAAACGCATAGGATACGTGTGCGGCAGCGGTGTTACCATCCATGGTTAACATCTTTCTTGCCATAGTGTCTACCTCGCTTTAAATATATTGTGCCGGACCCTTTCGGAAGTGGAAGGCTGTCCGGAAACACACCAGTTCATCCGGTGCCTCTTTGCGGCACCTTCTTTCATGCCCTCTCAGGCCAGAAGCTCGTCAAGCATGGCGTTCATGGCCGCCACATCTGCCTCTTTCATGGCGGAGCGGATCGTCACCTTGTGAGAACAGCATGTGACGTTCTTCATACCGCAGAGCATCTTCTCCATCAGGCAGGCTGCCTGCGGTGCCCAGGAACCGTTCTCCAGGAACGCGACTTTCCGGCTCTGGAAATTCTTTAACGTCAGCTTGTAGAGAAGTGACTGCATAGCCGGGAAGATCCCGCCGTCATACGTCACCGACGCGAATACAATCTTGTCATAGCGGTAGCAGTCCGCCAGCGCCTCCGCCGCGTCGCCGCGGGTCAGATCAAACGGCACGGCTTTCACACCGCGCGCGCTGACAAGTTCAGCCAGCTTCAAGGCCGCCGCTCTGGTATTGCCGTGAACCGAGGCGTACGGAATAAAGACGCCCTCTTCTTCGGGTCTGTATGAACTCCAGACATCATACTTTCCGAGATAGAAAGCCAGATCGTCTTGGATCACAGGGCCGTGCAGCGGACAGATCGTCCGGATGTCAAGCGTCGCAGCCTTCGCCAGAAGCTTCTGCACCATCATGCCGTACTTCCCGACAATATTCAGGAAATACCGGCGTGCCTCGTCTGTCCAGTCCGCCTTGTCAGCATACCGCCTGTCACGGATAGCGCCGAACTTTCCAAATGCGTCCGCTGAGAACAGAATCCCATCCTTTGTATCAAAGGAGACCATGACCTCAGGCCAGTGCACCATCGGCGCCATGACAAATGTGAGCTCGTGTTCGCCAAGTTTCAGCGTGCCGCCCTCATTCACCACGATCTGGCGGTCCGCATATGTGTCACCCAGGAACTGGTTGAGCATGACCTTGCTCTTCGGATTGACAACGATCTTCGTCTCCGGATACTTCTCCATGAAGGCGCCGATACTGCCGGAATGATCCGGCTCCATGTGATGAACCACCAGATAGTCCGGCGCTCTGCCGTCCAGAGCCTCCTCCAGATGATCCATCCATATGTCTGTGGCGCGGTGGTCAACCGTATCCATCACGGCGATCTTCTCATCGCGGATCAGGTACGAGTTGTAGGACATGCCATCGGGAATGCGGTACTGACTCTCGAAAAGATCAAGCGTCGTGTCATCCGCTCCGAGAAAATATACATCGCTGCTCCCAGCTAACTTTTCAACCATAACAGCTCCTGATTCTTTTTTGCGCTTTCTGAGCGCAGGGGTACACGTTCATACGCAAAATCTATTGTCATTCTAACACGAAGTACAGTGGCATTCAAATAATTTGCCATATGTACCGGAAAAAAGCCAGCCCTTTAAGGCAGAAAGTCGCAGAGGATGTAATTGCTTACATCCAGGCCGCGCCTCGTGAGAAAAATCCGCCCGCCGTCCTCTCCCAGCGTTCCGTCTTTTCGATGCTTCACGAGAACCGGACCGTAGATTGCAAGCGGATCGGCACCGAAAGCGTCCCGGAATTCGTCAAGTGACACGCCTTCTTTTTTGCGCAGCCCGAGATAAAAAAACTCCGCCTGCGCATCCTGGCGCGTCAGATGTGTCACGTCTTTCCTTATATCAGTCAGCTCTGTAAATCTCAGATATTCCGACAGATCCTGCGTGTTGGTGATGCGCGTCTCACGGCGGAGAGACGACGCGCCAAGCCCCAGTCCCAGATACTCACGGCGCTCCCAGTATGAGACGTTGTGCAGGCAGGCCCTCCCCGGCTTCGCGAAGTTGGAGATCTCATACTGCCGGTAGCCGCGTTTTTCAAGAAACCGGACAGAATGCCAGTACATAGCCCGCTCCGCATCCTCACCGGGAAGCGGCGGAAATTCGGGCAGATGCTCTGCCAGATACGTCCCGTCCTCCAGAATGAGCGAGTACACGCTCACGTGTTCCGGAGAGAGTGCTGTCAGCGCCTCAAGATTTTTCTGCAGACTGCGGATGTCCTGCCCCGGAAGTGCCTCCATCAGATCGATGTTGATATTGTCAAAACCGGCCTTCCTCGCGAGGGCAAAGCCCTCACGAACCTGCGCCGCCGTATGGATCCTCCCAAGCAGTCTGAGCTCTCTGTCGTCAAAAGACTGAGCGCCCATGCTCAGCCGGTTCACCCCTGCCGCACGCCAGGCAGAGAGCTTCTGCTCATCCATCAGCCCCGGGTTGGTTTCAAGCGTGATCTCCGCGTCCTGGCGGATGTCAAAGTTCTCTCTGAGTGCAGAGAGAACACGGGCGATGAAGGCGGCGGGCACAAGTCCCGGAGTCCCTCCCCCGAAGAACACCGTGGATACGGGGCCGTACTCCGTCTCCTCGCGCGATGTCATGCGGATCTCCCGGATCAGCGCGTCAAAATAAGCCCTCACCACCGTATCCGGCCGCGGCGCGGAGAGGAAGTCACAGTACACACATTTTCTGGCGCAGAAAGGGATGTGGATATAGATTCCTCTCTGTTCTTTACTCGTCATCAAGTTTCAGCACACTCATGAAAGCTTTCTGCGGAATCTCGACATTCCCGATCTGCCGCATCCGCTTTTTGCCTTCCTTCTGTTTCTCCAGCAGCTTCTTCTTTCTGGAGATGTCGCCGCCGTAACATTTAGCCAGAACGTCCTTGCGAAGGGCCTTGACGGTCTCGCGGGCGATGATACGGCTCCCGATCGCAGCCTGAATCGGGATCTCAAAGAGCTGCCTCGGGATCTCTTCCTTCAGCTTCTGGCACATCTTCCGCCCCCGCTCCTCTGCGCTCCCGGCCCAGACGATGAAGGACAGAGCATCCACTTGCTCCTTGTTCACCAGAATATCCAGCTTCACGAGTTTGCTGGGCTCATAGTCCTTGAATTCATAATCAAAGGACGCATATCCGCGCGAGCGGGACTTCAGCGCATCAAAGAAGTCATAGATGATCTCGTTGAGCGGCAGATCATACTTGAGAAGTGCGCGGTTTGCCTCGATGTACTCCATGCCGTTGTACACGCCGCGCCGCTCCTGGCACAGCTTCATGATCTGGCCGACATAATCCTTGGTCACCATGATCTCCGCCGACACGATCGGTTCCTGCATCTCCGTGATCTCTGACGGATCCGGCATATTGGACGGATTGGTGAGCATCATCACGCTGCCGTCGGTTTTGATGACCTTGTAGATAACACCCGGTGCCGTCGTGACCAGATCAAGCCCGTACTCCCTCTCGAGCCGCTCCTGGATCACGTCCAGATGCAGAAGACCAAGAAATCCGCACCGGAATCCGAACCCCAGAGCCGCGCTCGTCTCCGGCTCATACTGCAGCGACGCATCGTTGAGCTGCAGCTTCTCCAGAGCGTCCCGCAGATCCGGATACTTTGCGCCGTCCGCCGGGTACAGGCCGCAGTAGACCATCGGCGTCACCTTGCGGTAACCCGGAAGCGGCTTGTCGCACGGTCTCTGCGCGTCTGTGACGGTGTCTCCCACGCGCGTGTCCCGGACGTTCTTGATGCTGGCGGTGATGTAACCCACCATACCGGCCCGGAGCTCCTCGCACGGGATGAACTGCCCCGGCCCGAAGTACCCGACTTCGACGACCTCTTCCTCAGCCTCCGTCGCCATGAAGCGGATCCTCGTCCCTTTCTTCACAGTGCCCTCAAACACCCTGACAAATACGATGACACCCTTATAGGAATCATACAGGGAATCGAAGATCAGACACTGCAGCGGCTTGTTCCGGTCGCCTGATGGCGCCGGAATCCGGTGCACAATCTGCTCCAGAACCTGGTCGATGTTGATTCCGTTTTTCGCCGAGATCAGCGGGACATCCGTGCAGTCAAGACCGATGACATCCTCGATCTCCTGTTTCACCCGCTCCGGCTCGGCGCTGGGCAGGTCAATCTTGTTGATGACCGGGACCACCTCGAGATCGTGTTCCATCGCCAGATAGTAGTTCCCGAGCGTCTGGGCCTCGATGCCCTGCGAGGCGTCCACGATCAGCACCGCGCCGTCACAGGCCGCAAGTGCCCGGCTCACCTCGTAGTTGAAGTCCACATGTCCGGGGGTGTCGATCAGATTCAGGATGTATTCGTCACCGTCCTTCGCGTTATAGATGATGCGGACCGTCTGGGCCTTGATCGTAATGCCTCTCTCCCGCTCCAGGTCCATGTTGTCCAGAACCTGATCCTGCATCTCACGTTTGGTGAGCAGGCCCGTCTTCTCGATGATCCGGTCGGCAAGCGTCGACTTGCCGTGGTCGATGTGGGCAATAATGCAGAAATTCCTTATATGATCCTGGCGGATATCTTCGCTTAAATCACTCACCTGCTGCTCTCCGTTTCTGTCTGTTCGTTCATCCAGTCTTCGATGCCGTCTGCGATGGCGCGCGCGGTGACATCTGCGTACTCTTCCACCATGGCCCGGTCATCCTCACTGGAGAGAAACCCCAACTCAATCAGGATGGACGGCATCTGCGTGTTGCGGATAACATAGTAGTCCGTCTCCGGGTCGTCCATCGAGCCGCCCTTGATGCCTCGGCTTGTGATGTATCCGGTTTCTGTCAGATGCTCCAGCACCAGTCTTGCCAGATCGGTCTCGGCCTCTCCGGCGTCGTGGCTGGTCCAGATCTCAACGCCTTTCACATCCGTCTTCGTGCCATTATACATATTTCTGTGGATGGAGACAAATCCGAGAGCGCCGGCATCATTGGCCGTCTGCACCCTGGATTCAAGAGACGTCGTGCTGTCGTCGTCTCTTGTCATGATGACCCGTATTCCGTCGCTTTCCAGGTCATCCTCCACAAGCTGGGCTATCCTGAGGGTCTGTTCCTTTTCGATCTGACCGCCCGATGAAGCGCCGGCATCCTCCCCGCCGTGCCCCGCATCGATGCAGATCGCCGGTCCTTTCAGAAAGTATCTGCGGACACCCTTTGCCCAGGCTGGAACCGAACCGAAATGGGCGATATCAATCCCGATAAGACTTGTGACAAGCACTGCCGTCCAGACCAGGGCAAAGCGCACATTGCTGCTCTTTCTCCTCCGTTTACGTGTATCCATTCAATATCCTCTCCTGAAAAAAAGAGGCTCTCACACCCCGGGGGATTATGAGAGTCTCTTCTGCTTATGTTCAGATGATGGCGTCGGGCTTTCCCCGTCTCTTCCTTACTTTCTGCGAAGGAACGTCGGAATGTTGATGCCCTTGGAAGCGTTGCCACTCCCCGGGGTTGGCGTCGTGTCAAAGGACTGGATGCGCTCCGACGGAGTCGGGGTCACAACGGTCTTGGGAGCCTGGGAAGCCGGTGCCGTAAAGGTCGGCTGAACCGGTCTGGATGACTGTGCCGTGCCCCTGTTCAGGCTGTTCTTGACATTGAACACATTCATCTGCTGGTTGATGTTCTCATCCTCAAGCCCCGTAGCGATGACGGTGATCTTGCAGGTATCCTGCGCGTTCTCGTCATACATGGCACCGAAGATGATGTTCGCGTCATCGCCGGCAAGCTCCTGTACATAGGTGGCTGCGTCATTCGCCTCGAGCAGGCTGATGTCACCGGAGATGTTGATGATGACGTTGCTGGCGTTCTCGATGGTCGTCTCGAGAAGCGGGCTGGTGACAGCCTGCTTGACGGCTTCAAGCGCCTTGTCGTCGCCGGAGGCCTCGCCTATGCCGATGTGCGCAATGCCCTTGTCGACCATGACCGTCTTGATATCCGCGAAGTCGAGGTTGATCAGTCCCGGAACATTGATCAGATCGGTGATGCCCTGTACGGCCTGCTGAAGAACTTCATCCGCCTTCTTCAGCGCGTCCGGCATGGACGTGCGGCGGTCTACGATTTCAAGCAGCTTGTCGTTCGGGATGACGATCAGCGTGTCGACACAGGACTTGAGCTTCTCAATGCCGGCAATGGCATTGGACATTCTCTTTCTCGCCTCGAACTTGAACGGCTTCGTCACAACACCGACCGTGAGGATGCCCATGTCCTTCGCGAGTTTGGCGATGACAGGAGCCGCGCCGGTTCCGGTGCCGCCGCCCATGCCACATGTGACGAAAACCATGTCCGCGCCCTTCAGGGCGTTCGTCAGATCGTCCGTGTTCTCCTCGGCCGCCTTCTCGCCGACCTCCGGCTGCGCGCCGGCGCCCAGCCCCTTCGTAAGCTTTTCGCCGATCTGGATCGCTGTCGGTGCCTTGCACATCTGAAGTGCCTGTGCATCCGTGTTCACGCCAATAAATTCAACGCCAGTGACGTTCTCATCTACCATGCGGTTCACGGCATTGTTGCCGCCGCCGCCCACACCGACGACAATAATTCTTGCGGAAGTCTCCGTATCATTCGATTTTAATTCAACCAATTTAATGCCCTCCTTGCCATCCTCAAGAGCTCGAAACTCTTTCTTATAATATTATTCAGATAATTAAAAAGCAACCCTGAAAATATGACAAATTGGAATCAATTCAAGATTCCATTTTTATTCATCCAGCATACGCCAGTCACCCGTATCCAGGCTTCCGCTTTCTTTGCGGTTTTCTCAAGGGTTTATCCGTCAGACGCATCTGTTTCCAATATGGAATCATTTGCCTGTGGCCCCTCATCTGCCGTCTCTGTGGCCGTCCTGGTGCTGTCCCGGAAGATGATCCGCTCCTGTGTGCCGTCATACGAAGCCAGATACAGCGTGCCGGAAAGATCTTTCAGTTTCGGATACAGCGCATTCAGCTGAAAGAGCTTGTCCGGAAGGTGCTCGGTCGTCCCGAGCTGCACCGAGACATTCTTCATCGTCAGGACTATGTCGCCGGTGTCCGTGAAGTCCGCCCGTGAAACCGGCAGGTTGTACTCGGAGAGGCTCTGCGAGAACGTGAGCACAGAATTCAGTGTCAGTTCCTGCTGCGTGTCAATCAGCTGGCCTACAATCAGGGAATCAAACGACAGCCCTGTGATCTCCGGAATGTTTTCATAGACCGCATCGGTGCTCTCGACGATCGTGCCGTAGCGGTCAAAGTACAGGTTCGCGCCCATGTACCGTATATAGCCAATCTTCGTCTTTTCGCTCACCGTCACTTCCGCCTCGTTCCCGGTGAACTGCACGTCATACTTTTCCACCTCCGGGATCGAAGCATGCGTGCGGTGAAACAGATAGTACGTCAGACGGTTCGGCGCAAGCCCACCGAATATCGTCCGGGTGAGCCAGCTCTCGTCATACTGCGTGTTGCCGGTATATACGACCTTGTCGATCCGCATACAGTACGTAAAGACGGCGGCGGATGCGACCAGCGCAGCCAGTATGACGGGAATCACCACTTTCTTCTTCATGGCCGCTGCCCTTCTTCCTTCGCCGCCGCCTCGTATGTCTTTCTCGAGACAGCCAGCACCAGTCCGAATTCTGCCATGAGAAGCGCCGCCGAGCTTCCGCCGTAACTGATGAACGGCAGCGATACGCCCGTGTTGGGGATCAGATTGGTCACAACGGCAATATTCAGGATCACCTGTATGGCGACCTGTGCGAAGACGCCCATACACAGGTAGAACCCGAGGGAATCCTTGGCATTGTATGCGACATCCCAGATATGGTACAAAAGCGCGGCAAATACAACAATTACGCAGACGGCGCCGAAAATTCCAAGTTCCTCACAGATGATGGAGAAAATCATGTCGTTCTGCGATTCCGGGACATAGCCGAGTTTCTGCAGCGATTTTCCGAGGCCTTTCCCGAAAAAGCCACCCGATCCGATCGCATACAACGCCTGAATGGTCTGATAGCCGGTTCCGGTCAGATCCGACTCCGGGTGCAGCCAGGTGATTATGCGCTGCACCCGGAAGCTTCCGCCATTACCTGTCGGCAGATGCGCAATGCCAAATACTAGCAGGCCCGACGCACCGACAAGCGACACGATCGCGAGGACCCATTTCTTAATCTGCGGAGTCGCCAGAAAGCAGAGGAACATACCGATCAAGAACACGATGATACCGGAGCTCAGGTTCTTCGAGAGCATATATACAATCAGGGCAGGCACTGCTGCGTCACTCATCATGAATTTGAAGATATTTTTTCTGCCTTTCAGGACTCCGCCGGCACTGGCGATCTTCCACGCGCCGTAGCAGATGACACCGAATTTCAGGATTTCCGCCGGCTGAATGCTGACAGATCCGATATAAATCCAGCGCTTCGCGCCGTGTGATTCGGTGCCCAGGAACGGAAGCAGCAGCATCATAAGGACGCCGATGCCATATACGAGCCTCCCGAGCCGGTTGACCCAGTAATATCCCAGAAAATAGAACAGCATCATCGCCCCGGTGCCGATGAACGTGAAGGCGAGCTGGCGTTTGAAGTAATAGAGCGCATCGCCATATTTGATCATGGCAGAGTACGAACTCGTCGAGCAGATCATGACCAGGCCAAATCCGATGATGAAGACCAGCAGGAAAAGCAGAGTGTAATCAAAGGATTTCGGATATTTGATTTTCTGTGCCCGCCTGCGGCTCCGGGTCATCTTTTTTTCCGCCATCGCACTCCCCCGCTGAACATCACAGCTCGTTTACATATTTCTTGAAGATGCGGCCGCGCTGTTCATAGTTGTCAAACATCCCCCAGCTCGCACAGGCAGGGGAGAGCAGCACCGCGAATCCCGGTTTCGCCTCTCTGGCACAGATCTTCACGCACTCCTTCATGTCCTTCGCGTGAATTACGTTCTCAAATCCGTGGGCTTTTGCACACGCCTCGAGCTTGTCGGCCGTCTGTCCCAGCACGACAAGGACCTTCACCTTATCCCCGAAGGCCTCCACATAGTCGTCGAATGCGAGCTGTTTATCAAAGCCTCCGCCGATCAGAACGGTCGGCCGGTTCATCGCCTCGATCGCCTTGATGGAGGCATCCGGATTCGTTCCCTTGGAGTCGTTGTAATACACAACTCCATCCTTCTCCCGGACGTACTCGATGCGGTGTTCTACCGCCTTGAAGTTCCGGATCTCTTCGCGGATGACATCATCGGCAACGCCCCAGAGCCTTGCCATGCAGATCGCCGCCATCACATTCTCGTAATTGTGGGCTCCGATCAGTTTCATGTCATGGACATTCATATAATTCCGGGTGAGAGCACCGTCCTCGCCGAGCCAGATCTCATCGCCCTTCAGATAAGCAAACTCGCCCTTCGGGGGGATCGACTTTCTTGCAAACCACACGACCCGGACATCTGACTTTGCGCTGCCGAACTCTCTGAGGCGCTCATCATCGTAGTTGAGAACAACCGCATCGCCAGCCCCCTCGTTCATGCAGATCTTTTCCTTCGTCTGCGCATAGCACTCCATGGTGTGATGGCGGTCAAGGTGGTCCGGTGTGATATTCAGGATCGCGCTGATCACCGGATGAAATGTCCGGATACTCTCCAGCTGAAAGCTGCTGATCTCCGCAACCGTCACAGAGCCGCTGTTTGTTTTTAAAACCTCGCCGGTATAAGAGCGGCCGATATTCCCGACGACAAGGGTATCCTTCACCGCCGCGCCAAGAATCGCGCCGGTGAGCGCCGTCGTGGTTGTCTTTCCATTGGTGCCGGTGATCGCGATGACCTTTCCCTTCTCGAAATGCCAGGCGAGCTCGATTTCTCCCCACACAGGTGTTCCCTGCGTGCGGAATCTCTCCACCAGCGGGCTGTCGATCGGGACGCCGGGGCTGATCACCAGAAGCTGAGTCTCCTCCGCTGCCGCCTCCGTCATCTCCCCGGTCAGAAGCCTTGGCTTAATTCCGCCCAGCTTTTCCTGAACGGCCTGCGGATTGATGTCCGGATTCGCGTCATACAGCAGCACGTCGGCGCCCGCATGAATCAGCAGCTTAGCCGCGCCGATTCCGCTGATGCCCGTGCCAACAACGGTTACTTTCTTTCCTTTAAGATCCATATCCTCATCCATTGTCCGTACCTTCTTCTCCGGATTCCTATCCGGCCTCATATTCGGCATTGGTCGTGTCGGCCGTGGAGCTCTGCGGCGAATCAATTGCCGATTCTGAGCTGATCGACACCTTACTCTGATTCACCTGCTCGAGCGCTGCCGTCTGCTGTGCCTCAACTTCAGCGCTGTATTCAATTCCCAGATACGGCAGCAGTCTCTGATAGAGCGTCCGCGTGATGTGCTGTGCCTCGTTGCTGTTTGCCTCCGTCGTTCCGCTGGTCCCGTTCTCCTCGTCGATTACAACATACAGCAGAAAGGACGGGTTGTCAGCCGGCACAAAGCTTATCGCCGAGGTCACCCACTTCAGATCCGTGCGCGGGATCTTCTGCGCGGTTCCTGTCTTGCCTCCGATGCGGTATCCCGGCACTTTCATCTCCTGAACACCATACACCGTGACAGCGTCTTCCAGGAATTTGCGCATCGTCTCCGAAGTCTCCTCCGTCACCGTGCGGCGCACCAGCGTCGGTGCGACAGTCTGCACCGTGTCGCCCGAAGAGTTCTCAAAAGCCTTCACCAGATGCGGTTTGTAGTAGCTGCCGCCATTTATCATGGAGGCGTACGCCGACGCCATCTGCACCATGGTGACGCTGATGTTCTGCCCGAAGGAATTGGTCGCAACATCGACCGCATCCATGGTATCGGCGTCCTTCACAAGTCCGCGCTCCTCGCTGGGCAGGTCGATTCCTGTCTTGGATCCGAATCCGAAGTCGTCCTGATGCTTGCGCATCTTCTCGGCCCCGAGCGACTCTCCGATGTCCATCAGCTCGACATTGCAGGAATAGCCAAGGCCTTCCTCAAGCGTCAGGCTTCCGTGTCCGCCTTCGCTGTAGGCGACGCACTTGATAAAATAATCCTCCACCTGCTTTGCGCCGCTGCAGTAATAATGGCTGCTCTCACTCACCAGATTCTCCTCGAGGGCTGATGCCACCGTGATCGATTTGAAGGTCGAACCGGGTTCATAGATCTGTGAGACCGCGTAATTGTTCCACAGCTCGTTCAGCGCCGTCAGCGTTTCATCCTCGCTCATCGCGTCGATCTCTTCCTGCGTGTAGGCGCCGCTCAGGTCGCGCGGGCTGTTCAGATTGAAGAACGGCCAGTTGGACATCGCCAGAATCTCGCCATTGTTCGGGTTCATCGCAATGACCGCCATTCCCTTGGCCGGCGAGTTATTGTTGTATTCCACCAGGTAGTTGTCGATGATCGACTGAATCTGATAGTCAATTGTCGTGACAACCGTCAGACCGTCCCTGGCCGGCTGTGTCGCCTCCTCGGAATCCAGGTCCTCATTCACGTAGTTGTACGTCTGACCACTGGTCCCGGTCAGTTCGCTGTCATACCATCTCTCCAGCCCCAGTTCCCCGCCGCCGGAGTCCGCATATCCGATGGTGTCGCATGCCAGCGTGTCAAACGGATACTCGCGCTGATAGGTGGTCTCAAAGTAGATGCCTGTGACATTCGGGTTGTCAGCCGTGTCCGCCAGGATCGCATTCATCCCGGCGATCTCACTCTCCGTCAGTTTCGTGAGAATCTTGCGGTACTTTGAATCCGGATAATCCGCGAGAACCTGGCGGATGTCCGACGCGGAGAGCTGTGGGAACTGTTCCGTGAGTGCCTTGATCGTCGGTTCTACATACGCTGCGTCAGACAGGATAGCTGCCGGATCGATGATGAGATTGTAGACTTTCTCGCTGTACGCCAGAATTGTGCCGTTCCTGTCGACAATCTCGCCGCGCTTTGCCGTCAGAGTCTCCGATGTGTACGCCTGATGATTCAGCACGATTTTCGAGTAGGCGCTGCCTTTGGTGACGTTGATGCAGCCGATCCGCACGACCAGGGTGAACAGCAGCGCAACAGTAAGAAAGAAGGCAGCCGCAGACTTTTCGTACGTCCGTCTTCGCACTGCCTTCTTTTTATTCGGATTTCTGCCGCGGATATCTGTCATGGTTCAGTCCTTAAGTCTCCCTGCGCTTCACATATCATTTTGAAGTCGGAACATCGCTGTACTGTTCGACATATTCACTGTCCCCCGCGCTGTATTCAACAACCTGTCCCCCGGTCGGATATGTCATGCCGAGTTCCTCCGTGGCCACCCGGTAGATCTCCTGGTAATCGACATTGGCCGAAAGTTTCATGGCTTCGTCGTCATTCTCCGAGGTGAGCGAAGAAAGCTGTGCCTGAAGACTGGCGATCTTGGCCTCGTTGGCCTGCATGGCGGCCCTTGTCCTGAGATACGATACACAGAATGTGAAAATCACTGCCACCACACCGATGACTGCCAGTGTGTACAGGAAATTGAACGCATTGACGCGCCTGACATACCGGCTGTGCAGAGTCGTATACTGTCTGGTAGAAGTCCCCGTCCTGCGGTCCGGCTGCGCGAGCGGCTTTGGCGCCGCGCTTCCGCCGATATACATCTGTCTCGTCATTCTTTCTGCCATTTTCCTGTCGTCCCTGTCTTCCTCTCAAAGACCCGCAGCTTCGCGCTTCTGGATCTCGGGTTTATCTCCTGCTCTTCTTCGCCCGGAAGAATCGGCTTCCGGGTTATTATGTGTCCCTTTGAAATCTGGCCGCACACACACACGGGGAAATCCGGCGGGCATGTGCAGGGATCCTGCGCTTTCTTAAATGCGTTCTTGACGATCCGGTCTTCCAGCGAGTGGAAGGTGATGATACAGATCCTTCCGCCCTCGTTCAGGCTGTCGATCATGGCTCCGATGGAATCCTGCAGAACCTCCAGCTCGCGGTTCAGCTCGATCCGAATCGCCTGGAACGTCCGCTTGGCCGGATGTCCGCCGTGCTCCCGGAATCTTGCGGGAATCGAGTCCCGGATCACGTCATCCAGTTCAAATGTTGTCGTGAGCGGCGCTTTCTGTCTCGCCTTTTCAATGCCGGCTGCGATCTGCGGCGCGAAGCGCTCCTCCCCGTACTCCCGAAGAATCCTCGTGAGTTCCTTTCTGGAATATGTGTTGACGATGTCGGCCGCCGTCCGGCTCTGCCGGTCGTCCATCCGCATGTCAAGCGGAGCGTTGACACTGTAGGAAAAGCCTCGCTCTGCTGTATCCAGCTGATACGAAGAGACGCCAAGGTCCAGCAGAAATCCATCGACCCGCTCCACCCCAGCCTGACTGAGCACGTCCGCGAAGCTCTCATAATTACTTCGGAAGATGCTCACCTTCTCTTTGTACGAAGCCAGCCTGTCCTTCGCCGCGCGGATGGCGTCCGCGTCCTGATCGATTCCGATCAGACGTCCGCCCTCTCCGAGCCGCTTCACAATCTCCTCAGCGTGACCAGCGCCTCCGAGCGTCCCGTCCACATAGATGCCGTCCGGACGGATGTTCAGGTTTTCGAGCACTTCCTTCAGCAGGACCGGCGTGTGTTTAAATTCCATTCTGTTCTCCGATCAGATGCTGAATCCCAGATTGCCGAGATTCACGGCCACTTCATCCATGTTCTGGTTGTAAGCCGCCTCGCGCTCATTCCAGCGCTGCCCGCTCCATATCTCAATCCGGCTCGCGACGCCCACGAGAACGACTTCTTTCTTCAGGTCCGCGTAATCCCGCAGGACCTGCGGAATCAGAATACGCCCCTGCTTGTCAAACTCGCAGTCCGCTGCGCCTGCCAGGAAAAATCTCGCGAACTGGCGCGCGTCAGGACTCGTGATCGGCAGCTTCCCCAGCTTTTCCTCAAAGGCCTTCCAGTCGCTCTCTGTGTACACAAACAGGCAGCCGTCCAACCCTTTCGTGACAAATGCGTGCTCTCCCAGCGGCTCCCGGAGTCTGGCCGGGACGATCAGCCGTCCCTTCGCGTCAAGATTATGATTGTATTGTCCCATAAACATGACGCGTCGCCTCCGATCCCCCACAAAATTACACTTTGTGGTAAAATTCGCCACTTTCAATGCCAATATTACCCTAAATCCCCCCTGAATTCAAGAGAGTACAAAAATATGCTGCGGAAAGGTCAATTCCCTCCCGCAGCAGTCTCGTGGTATGGCGGCACATCCGCCGCAGATAAAATAAAATATCAGAAAAAGAGAATGATGCGCCGCATCGAATCGGATATTTCCGGATACAGCGCGGCGATATTACAGTCGTTGGGCACCAGAAACAGCAGGAAAGAACCCAGGAGCGCTAAAACGCCCAGAATATCGGCTGCCCAGAGCACCCGGCGGGCGCCTCTTTCTTCCTTGTCCCGGTGGGCCGCCGCCACCGCGGTAAAGGTCAGGATGGAAAGAAGATAATAGATATCCAGCCGGTACCGCTCCATCAGGAATGGCGTCCAGGCGGCATCAAGTGCCGTCACGAGCAGAGGCGTCACAGCCAGGCACAGAAGTGTTCCCGAAAGGCCGTCCTTTCTCACGCCCCGCAGCACGTCCCGGTCAAGCAGGTTCAGAACAAGAAAGAAGACAGGGAAATTCAGGAACGCGCCGGAAAAGGATATATACGGAAACGTATCGGACACCCCTCCGAAGCCAAAGAAATTCCCGGTGATAGCCTGCAGTGCCTTCCCGGGGGCAAGTCTGAAAGACGCAGTCGAATACAAGTGCTGGTCTGCCACCGTCATCTGATACGTCTGGCCAAACTCAAACGGATTGTCAAAGCGCGCATAGTTGTACCACATCAGAGCTGCCCCCACCAGTATATAAGGAAGAAACACGGTGAAAAGCGCTTTGAAAAACCTCGCAGATGGCCGATGCCCCTTAAGGCAGGGGACAAGCATCCCAAGGGCAAGCAGATTCCCGAGGGCCACCGGCGGCCGGCACCCGAAGGCAAGACTGCCGAGCAGCGCGCCAAGCACCGCCCATCTGACGCGCTTCTTTCCCGCTTTTATGGTGAATGCAGCGCGCGCGAAAAAATAAATACTCCAGACCTGAAGGCAGAGTCCCGCCGATATCGCGGTGCAGTACAGCGCCGGTGCCTCGGCACAGTACCAGGAGCTGATGGCGCCAGACGCAGCAGACAGCAGCAGATACGTTCCGAAGGGCAGTCTTTTGTAAAAGCGGTCTGCAAGTTCCTGAAACAGCGCAAAAAAGCCCAGAATCATCAGCATCACATACAGCTGAGTCGCGTGATAGGTTGTCAGGGCGTGTCCGGTGAGAATCCGATACGGCAGAAACGTCAGAACAGCCGGCACGACGCCGAAGTACATATAATAATGCCCGTTGTACCAGGCGTGATCCCAGTGCACGCTGACGCCAGCGGCTTTGCGCGCCTCCGGATCATACGGATTCTCCATCGTCAGAAGCTTCGGATCGATGTCATCATAGTCCAGATACAGATGGCCTTCCAGAAGCGAATCCGCCATCACCTCATATTCGTTTCGGTGATCGGGCACTTCACCGTTCCAGATCGGCGAAAGGGACATCGGCAGGATGCAGGCGAGTATAAGCAGGATCTCGGCTGCAAGCGTGAGACAGGTGTGTCGCGAACTGTATTCCGAAGCCGGAAACGAATTCACCCAGGATCCGGGTCGGAATTCATATACCGCCATGACGAGTGCGTACCAGAAACAGGCCCCCGCCACTGTGTGTCCGTCAAGCCGGCCGGTAAGTGCCGCGAAGAGTGCCAGAATCGCCGCGAGTGACCCAGTGGCAAAAAGCGGAAATCTTTGAATCTTCGTCTTTCTGTCCACTCGCTCAGGCCGCATCATCACCAACTCCTTTCTGATTGTCTCCTATCATACCATACTCCTCTCAGCCGCGTCCTGTTCTTCGTTCCTTACCGCATCCCTCTATTTATGTCTTGACACATGTAATGTCATATATTTACAATAGAACGCGTGCTGAAGTTATGGCGCCAGCCTGTACAGGGCGGCGGCCTGTCAGAATGAGGAAAGGGAAAAATATGGATTCTTGGAAAGCTTTCTGTAAGCGAAAAAACATTGAGATTTCGCTGAAGCGATACGGCATTGACGCACTGGGAGCCATGGCGCAGGGGCTGTTCTGTTCTCTGCTCATCGGCACGATCATCAACACGATCGGGGCTCTCTTTTCGATCTCGTTCCTGACGCAGCCGGTCGCGACGATATCCGGCACCCAGTACACGGTCGGGTCTCTCGCCATGGCCATGAGCGGTCCGGCGATGGCTGCCGCCATCGGGCGCGCGCTTCAGTGTCCGCCGCTGGTTCTCTTCTCGCTCATCACCGTCGGTTTTTCCTCTAACGCATTAGGAGGCGCCGGCGGCCCGCTGGCTGTGCTCTTTGTCGCCATTATCACATCCGAGGTCGGCAAAATGGTCTCCGGCGAGACAAAAGTTGACATCCTCGTGACACCGCTCGTCACGGTCGGCGTCGGTGTGTTCCTGTCATGGCTCCTGGCCCCGGCTCTCGGAAAGCTCGCCATGATGGTCGGGACATTCATCATGTGGGCGACAGAGCTGCAGCCGCTGCTCATGGGAATCTTAGTGTCAGTCGCAGTCGGCGTCGCGCTGACACTGCCGATCTCCTCGGCGGCGATCTGCGCCGCACTGGGGCTCACCGGTCTGGCGGGCGGCGCGGCTGTCGCCGGGTGCTGCGCGCAGATGGTCGGCTTCGCCGTCATGTCGTTTAAGGAAAACCGCTGGGGCGGCCTCGTATCACAGGGCATCGGAACCTCCATGCTGCAGATGCCCAACATCGTGAAAAATCCGCGCATCTGGATCGCTCCGACTCTCACTTCCGCCATCACAGGCCCGATCGCCACTTGCGTGTTCCATCTTCAGATGAACGGTCCGGCTATCGACTCCGGCATGGGAACCTGCGGTCTGGTCGGCCAGATCGGCGTTATTCAGGGCTGGCTTTCGGATATCGCCGCCGGAAAGATGGCAGCAATCAGTGCCTTTGACGTGACCGGTCTGATTCTCATCAGTTTCGTGCTTCCGGCCATCCTCGCGCCGCTCATCAATCTCTTCTGCCGCAGGAAGGGTTGGGTAAAGGACGGCGATCTGACACTTCAGTAACGTTCGTCTCCGAGCTGCCTCCTTTTTCTTGCGCGCATTCTGTGATACACTGTAACAAATTCGCGGCAGCGAAAAGGAGATAGAAAGATTATGAAATTAGGTATCGTTGGTCTGCCCAATGTCGGCAAGAGTTCGCTCTTCAATTCTCTGACGAAGGCGGGAGCGGCCTCGGAGAACTATCCGTTCTGCACGATCGACCCAAACGTCGGCGTCGTGGCGGTTCCGGACGAGAGGCTTGACAAGCTGGCAGCACTGTACAACTCGAAGAAGATCACGCCGGCGGTGATCGAATTCGTCGACATTGCCGGACTTGTGAAAGGCGCGAGCAAAGGGGAGGGCCTCGGCAACCAGTTCCTCGCCAATATCCGCGAGACGGACGCCATCGTCCACGTGGTGCGCTGCTTTGAGGATACCAATATCATCCACGTCGACGGATCCATCGACCCGCTGCGCGACATCGATACCATCAATCTGGAGCTCATCTTCTCCGACATCGAGGTGCTGGACCGCCGGCTCGCGAAGCAGAAGAAAGCCGCTTTCAACAACAAGGACATTGCGAAGGAAGTCGCTTTCATCGAAAAGCTCAAGGCGTTTCTGGAGGACGGAAAACTGGCGAAGAACTTCCCGTGCGAGAGCGACGAACAGGAACTCTGGATGAAGGATTATAACCTTCTCACCGCCAAGCCAGTGATCCTTGCCGCCAATGTGGCCGAGGACGACATGGCAGACGACGGGGCCGGAAACCCTTACGTTCAGAAGGTGCGTGAATACGCGAAGGAAGCGGACTGCGAAGTATTCGTCATCTGCGCGCGCATGGAGGAAGAGATCTCCGAACTGGATGACGCCGAGAAGAAGGACTATCTGGGCGCGATGGGCGTGACCTCTTCGGGCCTTGACAAGCTGATCGCGGCGAGCTACCGCATCCTCGGGCTCATCTCCTATCTCACCGCCGGAGAAAAGGAAACCCGCGCGTGGACCATCAAAAAAGGCACCAAGGCCCCGCAGGCAGCCGGCAAGATTCACTCGGATTTTGAGCGCGGCTTTATCCGCGCAGAGGTCATCAACTATCAGGATCTGCTCGACTGCGGATCTTCCGCTGTGGCGCGCGAGAAGGGACTCATCCGACTTGAGGGCAAGGACTATGTGATGCAGGACGGCGACGTCGTCGTATTCCGGTTCAACGTATAATCCGGATTCCGGACAGGAGCAGTCCCGGAACCGGTCTGAAGACAGCAGAAGCTTCGCGATGGAAGAGAAAAACTCTTCTTCGCGAAGCTTCTTTTCGACAAATTCATAGACTTAATGATCACAATTCTTATGCATCCGGATCGACATCAATAAGAACCTTCATCGTCTTCTCACTGTTCTTGTCAATGTACCGGTAGGCGTCCAGGTAATGCTCCATGTCAAAGTGTCGGCTCATCAGTGGTTTTAATTGAATCTTTCCTTCTTTCACGAAACGGATGGCATCCTCGAAATCCTCATGGCGATACATCATCGATGTATTCAGATCAAGTTCCGAGTCATTAAGCTTAGCCAGATCGACACTTGCCATCTTCCCGAAAACCGCAACCAGAATAATGGTACTTCCCTTCCGGGCATTGCGTATGGCAAGATTCATGGTCGTGTCATTGCCGGCGCAGTCATAGATCACATCGGCTTTATCGGCACCGAATTCACGATTCAGCACTTCTCCAAAGTCTTCGGTCTTTGTGTTTGCCACTGCGTCTGCGCCAACCTGTCTGGCCAGCTTCAGTCGAAAGTCCGACACATCGGTGCTCAGAACTTTTCTGGCCCCGAAAGCTTTGGCAGACTGGGCGAGCAGGATTCCGATCGGCCCGCACCCCAGAATCGCCACATTGGCCCCCTTCATATCAGGATATCGCTTTGCCGCGTGAATCGTCACGGCCAGCGGCTCCAGCATGGCTCCCTCATCATAACTCATTTCATCCGGGAGCGCCGTCACCTTTGATTCGTCCACCGCAAAATAGTCACTCGCCGTCCCGACCGTCTGAAAGCCCATGACCTTCAGGTGCTCGCAGAGATTGTACTTCCCGTGCAGACAGGGGTAGCAGCGGCCGCAGAAAACCTGCGGCTCGATCGTGACTTTCTGACCGATGGCATATTTTTTCGCATACTGCCCGCACGCGACAATCTGACCGGACACCTCATGTCCCTGCGTGACCGGATATTTTGTATACGGGTGCGTCCCATGGTAGACATGAATGTCACTCCCGCAGATACCAAGTCTTTTGATCCGCACAAGTACCTGATCCGGGCCCAGCTCCGGGATCGCCGTCTTCTGAATGGTAATCTCACCCGGCGCCGTCATCAGCTCCTGACGCATCCATTTTCTTTCCTCTGCAGACATAATCGACACCTCTTTCTAATATTATTTAATCGTATAATCTCACTTCCTGAATCCTTGCTGTCGGATTCCCCCACGTGTCATGAATCTTGATTTCAATACTGTCGCAGGGGACTTCGCCTGTCCGGATGACATTCAGTCTCTGATAGTTGCCGCGTATCTTTCTCTCATACATCACTTCTCCGCCGCGCATCAGTCTGATGTCGTAATCTTTCACCAGCTCATGCGGCATCCCCTTCACTTCGCGGCTCATTATATTCCGAAGCATGGACGGCTGGATTTCGTGGCTCAGATCTGTGTCGAAGGTGAGACGCACCTCCCGGATCCGTGCCGGGCTCTTCAGTTTCCCTGTCAGCTCTGCCCTCGAGAGATCCGAAGATTCCCAGTAGTTTTTGCTCTCACCGACCGGGCGTGCCGGGCCGGAAGCGACGCTTTGCGCCGGGCAGCCACTTGTCTCGGAAGCAGCAGACCACACGGCTGTCCGGGCGAGATCATTCTCATCGGTATTCTCAAAGCCCGGAATATAGCAGTCATTCTTCAAAAGTTCCTGCTGAAGCTCCCGGATGTGATTTTTCCCGATCTGCCTGGGCGTCTCCTGGTACTTCACAGCGAGAGCCGCCGCAGTTCCGACTGCCTGCCCTCCGACAGAACACGTGCCCATAACCCTGATCGAGCCAAAAGCCATCTTTGACGTGCTGATATCTCTTCCGGCCATCATCAGATTCACAAGATTCCGGCTGTAGTAGCATCTGTACGGGATTGAATAGCAGCCGTCAAAATTATAGACCTTCGAAGGGAAATGGCTGAGGTCATGCATCCCTCCGGCAATATGGACATCCATCGGCCAGCCGCCGTAGGCAACCGCATCCGGAAAGATCCGGTTGCTGCGGATGTCATTCTCATTGAGGATATAATCCCCTTCCAGCCTTCTGCTCTCTCTGTAGCCGGGGACCATGCCAACCCAGTCGAGATCGTAGTTTTCAACTCCGTGATCGCCGCCATTTTTCATGTGATCCCAGACGCCGTAGATGCACTTCAGGAGATCATCCCGCAGTTCTTCCCCCTGGCCGATTATGTCGTCATAATCTCCTCCTAGCTCACACCACCAGTATCCGACATCCATGTTGGAGAACTCCGGCAGCTTGCCCTTCGGGGCATTCTCCACATCATTGTGGATACCGTCCTCATCGTCAACCGAAACCTGATCGACATGCGGGCGGAACTTGAGGTCCTCTTCCGTATAGGTATTGGCCCAGGCCGGCTTGATAAACGGAACCGGCTCCCCGCGGTCAACGGCGTGGAACATAATGGTATTGCCCATGGTGTATCGATTCGGTTCTTCCGGGGCAGACGGTTCCTGGAACTCATATTTTGACTCGCTGCCTTCCCGGTGAGCTGCGCCTGCCATCACGCCGACCGTCCCGTGTCCGGTCGCGTCGATAAATATCCGGCCGTTCAGTTTGATTTTTGTCTCTGTGCTGTTCTGATGGCCGGTCACGCATGTGATCCGGTTCTCCTGCACGCCGACATCTTCAATATTGGTATTCAGGTAAGCCGTGATATTGGGCTCCATATACACCTTTTCCCAGATGATCATGTCAAATGTCGGAAAATCCGCATATGGATTGCGTCTCTTGTTCTCCAGCAATATCTCTTCCAGGATACCGGTCTCACGCAGATTCGGCTTGGAAGACAGGCAGTTCGCTCCTGCCACATGCATTCGGATCTCCGAGCTTGCATTCCCGCCGAACACGGACCGGTTCTGAACCAGCGCGACTTTGCTCCCCTCTCTTGCCGCAGCAATAGCAGCACACACTCCGGAGAGTCCGCCGCCGATCACGACAATATCATAATCTGCTTCTTTTTCTCGTATAGCCATCCTGCTCTTCCTCATAATAACAATCAAACTCATGAAGCTCACGCTGTGTTCAACTTTGATTCCATTTTTCAATAAGTTCAGGCACATAAGCAAGTGTCGGGACCACAGCCTTCGTCAGCTGCAATATCGCCGGCGGAATCTGTACAGTATCCGGAATATGAATAACAGCGCAGCCTGCGGCCGCCCCCGATTTAATTCCATTAATGCTGTCTTCCAGCACGATGCAGCATGAAGGAGCGGCGCCAGCTTTTTTAGCCGCAAGAAGGAAAATATCCGGCGCCGGCTTGCTTTTCTTGATCTCATCTCCATATGCGACATCGGTAAGATAATCCCACGCTCCGATATTGTGCAGGATTTTCTCTGCAGTTTTGCGCTCTGTAGATGTGGCTACAACCGCCGGAATATGCTTTTCACGCAGATCGTTTAAAAGAACAAATAGGCCTGGCTTAGGTGGTACGCCCTCTGTCGACTGAATCCTTGCGATATACTGCTCTTTCAGCATTCTTGTATATTCGTAGTCAAAACGGCCTTGATAATAATTGTCAAACGCTTTCCGGCAGCTTTCCTTTGTTGCTCCCTTAAAACGATCCAGTAATCCGGGGGGAATCTCTATTCCCTGCTGACGGCATGCCCAAGTCCACCCTTCATCAGATTGCCGTTCAGTATCTACCATCAGCCCGTCCATATCCAGTAATACTGCCTGGATCTTCACTAATCTGCCTCCTTAAATATAGTTACAGTCTCCGAACATCTTCTGGCGTGATTTTGTTTGTTGGAATATAATCCAATCCAAGCCTTGTCATTTTTTTGATATCTTTCAATGTATCTCCAGCCCGCAGGCAAACTTTCAGGCCTTTGGCATGAATCCGCGCAATCTGTTCCTTTGATACTTCATCCGGTATCGGACAATTCAGAGACACTCCTGCATTCCCCATCTGAGCTAATTTTATCATTTTATCTTCATCGCTGAAAATATGATGGACAAATACATTTCGATCCAACTGTCTGACATGCACCAAATGTTCAAAGCATATACTTGATATGATAATTCTTTCAGATGGAAAAATGCTTCTCGATACCTCCAAAACATCAGAGATGTCATCCGTTTTTGTTTCAATGAACGGTATGCATCCGTAATCATGGCAGATCTGCAGATAATCTATGAACATGGGAATTCTACCATTCTGACCATTTTTATAATGTAGTTTCTGCAGTTCTTCCCACTTCATGTTGCAAATTTTTCCGGATCCATCAAATAATGTATCGACTACCGGATCATGGCTACAGACCAACACACCATCTTTCGTTTTTCTTACATCTGTCTCTATCGCCCAATACTGCCTTTTTCCTGCCTCTTCAAATGCAGCAACTGAATTCATCACTGCTCTCTGCGTAAACCCGCGATGAGCGATCAAATGAATATTTCCTTGTAATTCCTTCATTCTTCTTTCTTTTCTTTCACCCTTTCACACCAGTAGTTGCAATACTCGCGATAAAATATTTCTGAGTAAACAGGTACAGGATAATCACTGGGATCACAGCACTCGCCGCTGCCGTCATCATGAGATTATATTCATCAGTCATATTCATCCAATATTGAATCGCAAGTGAAACCGTGTAGAGTTGATTTGATGGAAGAAAAATCAGAGCATGCAGATATTCATTCCACGAATTGATGAAAGACAATACGATGACTGTTACCATGACCGGCTTTGTCAGCGGCATCAAAACCCGGTACCAGATTAAAAAGTGATCAGCTCCATCAACTTTTGCAGATTCCATAAGGTCATTTGGAAGACCCATATAGAATTGTCTCAGCAGAAAGATCGATGTGATACTGAACCATCCCGGCAGAATCAGTGACCATAAGGTATCATAGAGCCCAATTGTACGAAATAGTATAAATTTGGGGATTATTGTAGCCTGGCCCGGGATCATCATCGTTGCCATCATTGCAATAAAAACAGCATGTTTTCCCTTGAACTGAATCTTTGCGAGAGCATAGCCAGCCATCGATGAAACCAGAAGCTGCCCCAGCGTACTCACTACCGATACGAACAGGGAGTTACACATTGCTCTCCAAAAAGGAGCATTCGCATTCGTCCAAACCTTAATATAATTGTCCCAACGAATTATTTCCGGTATCCATTTAAAATCATCCGCAAAAACTTCTGGCCCTGACTTTACGGATGAAGACAACATCCAAAGCAATGGCATCAAGAACAGGCAGCCACACACCGTAACCCATATTGTGTTAATTACTTTGGTTCCTTGCTTTTCTCTTTTCACAGCTCCCGACCTCTCAATTCTTATTTTTCATCAATACACTACCCATTTTTTCTGAGCCAGGAACTGAATGCCAGTAATAACAAGGATAATGAAAACAAGGATCCAGGCTTCTGCACTGGCGTTTCCAAATTCATACGCTCCGAATGCATTGGTATATATCTGTGTAACTATACTGGGAGCTGTATCAGCCATTCCCATAACATTAATGGCGGTAAATACTTTGAAAGCTGCAATCAGACGAACAATGCTCAAATAAAACGTTGTCGGGGAAACCAGCGGAATAGTTATTTTCCAGAATGTCCGAACGTTTCCTGCGCCATCAACTGCCGCTGCATCATATAATTCACCAGGTACATTTTGCAGGGCCGCCATATATACGATCAATGAATAGCCTATCCCTGCATAGATCATCACACAAATGATCGGTATTTTACACAAACTGGTACTGGTAAGCCATTCTGGCACAACAGAAACATGAAAAACATGTATCAGCACTGAATTGATAGGTCCATCGCTTCGAAACAAGAAGCGAAATACTGCACTTAATGCCACCATACTCGAGATATAAGGGATAAAAAAGCACATTCGGTTAAACTTTTTCAGATATACCTTGTCATTGATCATATACGCAAAGATCAAAGCGAGTACAATTGAAACAGGTGCTGTTGTCACGGCATATATGAATGTGTTTGCTAATGCAATGCTGAACTTCCTGTCTCTTGTAAGAAGCTTTACAAAATTGCTCAGCCCAACCCATTTAATACCAGATACACCTGAAAGAAAGTTCCACTTGGTGAACGAAAGAAACAGGGACATAATCACCGGAAAGATGACCAAGGTAATAAATAGGACCATAGCTGGAAGCATAAAAAGCCATCCCGCCCTGTTTTCTCTTTTCTGTCTTTCAGACATTTACCACTCCTCCTGTCACAAGAGAGCCGCCGCTCAGCAATATCTATTTCTGATACGGCAGCTCTTTGTTATATCGAAAGCTAATTATCCTTTTTTAGCATCCTGAATTGCCTCATTCGCGGCGCTTTGCATCTCTTTCATTGCTTCCGAAACAGTTGTCTCTCCGTTCAGACAGTATTTCGTATATTCACTGATCAACGACTGAATATCTGAATATGCAGTAATATCATTCTCAGAATAAGCTGGTTGTCCGGTCGCCACCACATATTTTTCGAAACTGTCTGTATCAATATACTTTTCAGCAGCTTCTTTCGAGCCAAATACCACGGCAAGAATATCATCTGTTTTCATGCCGGTCCATTTTCCTGCATGCCCAGCCGCATACATATATTTATTCCCATAAGTTGCAACGAACTTGGCAAAATCATAAGCTGCCTGTGGAGATTTGGTATTAGCTGTTACACCCACGAAAGAATTCGGCACTGCTCCCGCCATATAATTCGTTTCGCCTTTTTCGTTGACCGGATATGGAGCATATGTAATTTTAAACTGCGGATCAGCCGCTGCAATGTAACGTGTCAGAATAGATTCAACTGTTGTGGCATTCGTACCATTTAAAAACATATCCCTGGATTTCGTCGAATCTGCCAGATAATTTGCTTTTGAATACCAAATGCCTTCGTTTTCAGCATCCAGCTCTCTCTGCAGCACCTTTGCAAAAAGCGGATTGTCAAAATCAGCTGTACCATCTTCTTTATAAAAAGCATTCTTTCCTTTACTCTGGCGCACCGAATATGTCCAATAATCTGTCTGATTGAAGTCTGATCCACCATAAGTAATTGTTTTACCAGATGCGTCTTTCACAGTAAGTTTGCGGCATGCATCAATATTATTCATCCCAAGTCCATTCTGACGGTATATCGCCAAGTCCGGCAGCATCCCACTTGTCTTTATTGATGGCAATGTAAACTGATAAACCTCCTGAAGGAAATACATACACCTTCCCATCTGATGATTTATATGTATCAGTCCCCCATTCTTTTACGAGATCCAGGTTGTCATTCTTTAATTTATCCGTAATATCCATCAGCAATTTGTTGTCCCAGCGCGCTGATGTATTCGCCACACCGAAGCTCAGAATTACGTCTACATTTCCAGCCATAATGGCTGTATCCAGCCCTACATTTCCATCCCCGTTATTCTTATAAACTGTAGGAATCACTTCAACATTAGGATAATAGGAGTTGAATTCCTTAATGAGAGCATCTGTTCCATTCTCGCCCGCGAAAGCCGTATAGAAGTTAACGGTTCCCGTCACGTTTGCCGCATCTGGATCGATATAAACCGGTTCTCCAGAAATGGTGGAAGAAGTTGTGGTTGTCACTCCAGCTGACTTCGTTGTTCCGGTGTTTCCTGACGATATTGAGCCACCACCGCTTTCTCCTCCGCATCCTGCCAGTATTGTTACAGCAAGTAATGATGCCATAACTCCCGATATTGCCTTCTTCATTTACTTCCTCCTTTTCATCTCCTGAATTTTCATTCAATTTACTTCAAAAGCAAAAATATGCGCTGTTGAACTCCCATAGTCCTCATTTTTTCTTTCACTCATATATGTCGAAAGTGGAATTAGACGAATCGCTGTTGTACAGACTGACAATGGCTTTCGTATAAGCCGCTGATGATTGGCTGTTTCCCTATAGACAGTTTTCCAGCTTCCATCTGCATTCTCTGCCTCAATCCGGAACGATTTGAGCATGCACTGCGGAAACCCAAAAGTTGTGTGATGATAGCTGGCCGGATAGAACAAGACGCTGGATGTATTTACACCATCCGGATTTCCTTCCACATACTCTCGGTTTAAATCACTATCTGTCACAAGCCGAAAACCATGAATCTCTGTCAGCCGATCAAATCGATACGTTATTGCCTGATTTGTTTTGCCATAGTATCCGTTATCTCTCCCCCATATTCTCCGATCCATCCCATTTATTAAAGCAGAGCCATCACCATAATCACACTGCATCTTCGCCTTTTTAGTAAGGTCTGATATAGGACGCGTAAACCCCGGAAGGAAGCAATCATCTTCAAGAAGCTGGTTCTGTATTTCTTTTATCTTCTGCTTTCCGGCTTCTCTTGGGAGCAACCCATTTCTCACGGCTATTGCCGCCGCGGTACCAGCCGCCTGCCCTAGTACGCCAACTGTCCCCATCACTCTCGTTGTGCTGATTCCAATATGGGTTGCACTAATATTTCGGCCTGCAAACATTAGGTTTCGAATATTTTTGGAATACAGGCAGCGATACGGGATACCATACGGTTCCGTCAGCCTTCTTTTCTCCAGATGTCCACCATTTTCTCCATTCATAAAAAAACCGCCAGGGAGATGATTGTCGATCTGCCATCCGCCATACGCGACAGTATCCTCGAAAACCGGATGTTTCTCAACATCATTCTGCGTTAATATGTAATCTCCAATATATCTGCGGCTTTCTCTTTTCCCTGGGAGAAAACCGATCCATTCAAGCTCCCAATTATCGGCCCCATGTTCTCCCTGATTTTTGATATGATCCCAGACTCCAAACGCAATCTTCAGCAATTCATCACGAATTTTCTCTGTGTCATGTATGGTGTCATATTCCCCACCAAGTTCTATCCAATAGAAATTTGTATTTATATGGTATAAATCATGCGGTTTATTATGCATATCCGCATCTGTTTTAAACGTATATGCCCAGGAAGGTGGTGTAAAACTCACCGGATGGTCTGTTTCTCTCGCCTGGAGCAGCAGACTCATACCCATAGTTTTACTGTCAGCTTCTGACAGTCCAAACTCTTCTTTGAATTCATCTTTTGCTTCCCGTCCAACCCGGTACTCAGCGCCTGTGAGTTCAGCAAGTATACTGTCACCGGAACAATCGATGAAAATAGAAGCACTAACCACATGCCACGTATATGTAGTAAGTTGGAAGCCTGATATTGAACTGATACTATCATTATCCATATCCGCCTCACAGCAGGAGCAATTCAGAAGCAGTTCAATGTTAGGTTCTTTCTTGATCATCTCATAAAGAATACTGTCCCAAATCGTATAATTCCGGGTCGGATTTCGATACATGTTCTCCAGCAACAGTTCTTCCATAAGGCCTGTTTCCTGAAGATCTCGTACTCTGGTTCCTGCCCCGGAAATCCACATTCGTATCTCAGAACTCGCATTTCCTCCCAGGACCGGACGATCCTGCATCAGAACAACCTTCGCACCATTTCTAGCGGCAGAAACTGCACTGAACATACCACCAATTCCGCCGCCAATCACGCAGACATCACAGGCATGTTTTACAGTATGCAGCACTTTTCTAAGCACAACCAACCTCCCCCTGTGCGAACAGATTTTCAATTAATTATTCACACTCTTTAATTTAGTTACATTGTACTTATCAAAAACTAAAAATTCTTTCCTTTATTTGACATTAAACTTATCAATATGTGATATCAGAAGCTTATTGTTGATTGGCTTTCTAATATGGTAAAATATTTCATTTATTATATTATTTCACATTAAAAATAGTTATACACCATATTTCACCATAAATATCCAAAAGAGATTAATATTAAGTCAATATATAAATCAAAGAATTCAGCTAGCCATGCAGCGAAAATCTCTCATCTAGCTTCTCTTCTTAAATCTTGTTTGGTCATATTGTATATGGTATGATATATTTCAGTAAATAAATTGGAGTTTTGCAAATAACATATTAATATGTGATATTGGAGCAGCATGGATTCAGTATTAGATCAGTATTATCAATCTCACATAGCAACTCGCCGCTATATAGAAGAGGTGTTCTCAATGACCGGCCTTCATGCCTTTCAAAGCGAATATGGCTGGAAAGATTACTATCTTGGTAAGAACCTTATCTTTTCCCATCGTGTAACAACGTATAACATGTCCATATTTCCGGAAAAGCTCCACTATCATCTGTTTTATGAAATGGATATATATATATCAGGAAAAATATCCTATATATCAGATAACCGGGAGATTATTCCGAGCCGCGGCTCTATTCTTATCATTCCTCCGCATATTATGCATACCGCACACCAGTCGGAAGAAAGTGAATACGAACGGTATGTATTTTACTTTACCCCGCAGTTCTTTCTGGCATTTGGCGGCGAAATGCCAAGAGCTTTTTTGAAGCTCAAAACTTCGGTCTATCTTGAAATCAGTTCAGAATCCCTCTGCGAGTATTACTATGATCTCAATAAGCTTCAATTTGTTTTTAATGGACAGAATTCTGATGCCATTCTAGATATGTATATCTATATTCTTCACTTGTTTGTTCTTATCAGCCGAAAAGGGTGCCAAAACTCTAATAACGTCTTTCAGCTTCCACAGAATGTTTTGAATATCAAATCCTATATTGATGACAATCTGCAGACGATTTCATCAACTTCAGAAATAGCCACCCACTTTTTCTATAGCCGGGAATACTTGTCACGTCTTTTCCGCCAATACTATAATATTAACATTTCCGAATACATAGCTCGTCGCAGAATTGATGTCGCAAAAAAAGCACTGGAAAGCGGGCAAAGGGTAACTGACGCTTTCCAGTGCTCTGGTTTTCATACGATGTCTTCTTTCATTTCCGTTTTCAAAAAGACCGTACATATGACCCCATCAGAATATAGAAAACATTTTTCGGATAAATGAATCACTTTATGCGCCTGTAAAGCAGGAATAAGCGGTTGTTGAGAGTCCGGCCGATTTGGCCGCGTCAAAGATGTCCTGGCACTTCACCGCATCGTGAAACCACTGCCACGGCTTGGGCCCGCAGCACCCCGGCTGCACGGCTTCGTTGCTCACCACACCGGTCTTGTCCGGATAGCAGCCGGAAGCGATGCTCACATGGCAGGGATACGTCACGGACGGATACACCGTCCGCACCCGCTTCACCATCGCGCCTTCCCGAAACACCGGCGTGAGTTCCGGCATGTTCTCCAAAGTTTTCAGATCTTCGTAGACGAGGGCGTCATTTGACATCACAAGCAGTTTTTTTCTGCCCATATTTATGCCGTGTCTCAATCAAGGGCTTCTGAAAAGCCGTTCTCCTGCAGCAGCCATATGCCGAGATGATATGTAAAACGGATTAATTCCGGCTGAAGTTCTTTCGGATACATATGGGTATACTTATGGATCTCGTAGGAGAAATCGTCCTCATAGCCGACCTCTTTCAGCGCCTTAATAACCTCCGGCCACTTGACGTTTCCGCACATAGGTGCCAGGTGCTCGTCCACCCCCCGGGCATAATTGTCGTTGATGTGTGTCGCGTGCAGTCGCCTTCCTGCCTTTCTGACACACTCCGCCACGTCAAGTCCCGTTACATTCGCGTGCCCGGTGTCAAGACAGATCCCGACATTGGGGTCTGCAACAGCATCGACCAGCCGGATCAGGAAGTCCATGTCGCCCCACTCATTGCCGTGCACGCCGACCATGTTTTCGATCGCCATGCCGACATGATGCGCTTTGCACACTTCATTCCAGCGCCGGTAATACGTCAGGTTGTACGGGAGGCTGCGCTCTTTTGAGCGCTTGCCGTTTTCCGTGACAGAAAACGGATGAACAACCATCCACTTTACTCCCAGAATTTCGGAGGCAAGAATGCTTCTTCGCATCATCTCCTCGCCAAAGTCGCCTTCCGGAAGTTCCGTATACGGAACGGTCGGCTTTGTGCACCACCAGGCGTGGGACTGCGCTATTTTTACATGAAGGCGGTCCGCCTCCTGGCGGTACCGGCGGATTTCCTCCTCCCAGTCGTCCCGGCAGAGTGCGCTTATGGCGTGACCGGGTCTTGTGATGCCGCACAGATTGGCATCCACATACCGGAAGCCGGCTTTGGCGCACACCTGAATGGACTCGTCCATCGGAATAGCATAGGGTTTTCCCTGATCGTAACAATATATATTGGTCGATGTTGAAAAACGCATAGTTCCGTCCTTTCTTCAATAAATCCGCACTTCAAAGAGCCTTGCTTCCGGGATTCCGTTTGTAGAGAGAATCCGGATCCTCACGGCGTCACATAAGACGCCTTCCTGGAAATTCACACGGTTCAGTCTCTGATAGTTCTCCCTCTGTTCGCTCTTTGCGACCACGCGGCCGTCATGTATCAGTTCCACATCATAGTCCTTCACGAGCTCTGCCGGCACGCCGATCTTCTGCTGATTCTGCCTTCTTGAGGACAGCGTGATCTTTTTCTCAACCGCAAAGTTTGAGTCAAACGTTATTTGAACCTGTGAAACAATTGCCGGTGCCTTAAGAGAGAGACGCAGCCACTCACAGGAATTGTCCGCAGCCGCCTGTCCGCGTAACGGCCGGGAATGCCAGGCATTGCTCTTCCCGCCAATCGTCCTGGAAACACCATTTACCACATTCGCCGCAGCAAAGCCTTCCGCCTCGGAAGAAGCCGTGATCAGGGCTGTGCGGGCAAGATCCTTTTCATCTTCGTTGGCAACGCCCGGAATGTAACAGTCATCCTTAAGCAGCTCCTGCTGCAGCCTCCGGATATCAACTTCCCGGATCGACACGCCACACTTCACCGCCAGCGCTGCCGCAGTTCCGATCGCCTGCCCGCCGATCGCACAGGTTCCCATGACGCGGGACGAAGCCATGCCGAGCTTGGATGCGCTCAGGCACCGGCCTCCCACAAATAAGTTCTCAATCCCCCGGACGATATAGCTTCGGTACGGGATCGTGTAGGATCCAGGATATCCGATGACCGTTGCCGGCAGCTTGTCAAAGTCAAACAGTCCGAGCGGAACGTGGTTGTCGATATGCCAGCCGCCATAGGCAACTGCATCCGGGAAGCGGCGGTTGCTCAATATATCTTTCTCGTTGAGAACATAGTCTCCGGCGATCCGGCGGCTCTCCCGCACACCCGGCAGCATTCCGACCCATGTCAGCTCGTAGTTTTCAGCGCCGTGGTCACCGCCGTTCTTGATATGATCCCAGACGCCGTAGATCGCGGCGACCAGCTGATCCCGGATATCCTCGTACTCGCTCACGATGTCCTCTGACGTGCCCGGGATCTCGACCCACCAGTACCCATAGTCCTGGCAGATCCCTCCGAACATCCATCCGACTTCCCGGTCGTCATCCCCCTCGCTGCTTTGCGGCACGGGAGATTCGGCTGTGTGCTGGCGGAAGCGAAGCTGTTCTTCCGTAAAGTGCATGCACTGGACCGGAGGGATGAATTTCACCGGATGCCCGGTGTCTCTGGCCTTGAAGAGAAGGGTGTTGCCCATGCGGTTGCTGTTGGCCTCAGACGGAGCGTCCGGCTCACCGTAGGCGTCCTTTCCCTCACTGCCGGTGAAGACCTGCGCCCCAGCGAATGCGGACAGCGTCCCGTTCCCCGTACAATCCGCGAAGATGGGCGCCGAAAGGTGAAGACTCTTCTCCGTTGTCATCTGATAACAGTCGATTTCTGTGATTTTTCCGCCTGCGCGGTGAACTTCGTGCATCGTCGTGTTGTAGAAGACCGTGAGATTTTTCTCCCGTTTTGCCTTGTCGAAGAGCACGGCTGACCAGATCGAGAAGTTGTAGCTGTCATTCACCCGTTTGTTGGAGAGCATCAGCTCATGGATAATGCCGCCTTCGGCGAGTTCCGGCTTGGTGCCGTTATCCGATGCCCCGCATATGTGCATCCGGATCTCGCTGCTGCCATTGCCGCCCAGCACCGGCCTGTCCTGGACCAGAGCTGTTCTGACTCCCTTTCTTGCCGCTGCCAGCGCCGCGCACAGGCCGGTAAAGCCTCCGCCCACGACGATAAAATCAAACTGCAGCGAATATTCTTTAAAATTGTTCATGTGTATGTCTGCCTTCCTGCAGACCTGTCTGCTTGTGGTTTACAGGCCGTCACCCCTTGACGGCTCCGACGGTCAGTCCCTTGATGAAGAACTTCTGTCCGACCAGGAACACGATAAATACCGGGATTACTGTCAGGCAGCAGGCTGCCGAGATAAGTCCGTATTTAGAGCCTTCTTCTGATACAAACTGGTTCAGGGCAATCGGGATCGTCATCAGTCTCCAGTCTGAGAGAAAAACGAGCGGATCCAGATAGCTGTTCCAGTTGTCAAGAAACGCTACCGTCGTCATGGCGCCGATCGTCGGACGGATCTGCGGAACCATGATCTTCCAGCACGTCTTCCACTCTCCGGCTCCGTCTATCTTGGCACTTTCCCTGAGTTCTTCCGGAACGGCCATGAACGCCTGCCGCATCATGAAGGTCGCGGAGACAGAGATGATTTTCGGTGCAATGATGGAGAAGTGCGTATTCACGAGTCCGAGCTCCGAGAACGCCACGAATCTCGGGATCAGCGTGAGCTGAGACGGAACCATCATCTGCATCAGATAGATGATGAACAGCACATTCGAGCCCTTGAATTTCAACTTGGCGAATGCATACCCGGCCAGCATCGCCGACAGAACGCTTGTCAGAGTGGCAAATACGGACACCTTGATCGAGTTGGCGTAGGCCAGAAGAAAATGGTAGTCCTTGCTCTTGACGCCGATGTGCAGAACATTCTTGTAATTATTCAGGATCGGATTTGCCGGTATCCATTCGATCGGGAATTTCATCACGTCCCGCTCCAGCTTGAAGGAAGAAGACAGCATCCAAAGGAAAGGCGTGATCATCAGCAGGGCAAACAGGATCAGAAGAATGCTCCAGACGACTTTCGGAACAGGGCTCTTTTTTCTCATTTTACTTTTTTCTTTAGCCATATTCATCACACCTCAATCGCCGCTGCCGTTGTTGTGTTTCCACTGAATCAGCGTCACAACGAGCAGAATCAGGAACAGAATAACCGCAATTGCGGACGCATACCCCATGTTGTAATAGGAAAATGCAGATTTATAGATGTAATACACAAGCGTGTACGTCGAATGCCCCGGACCGCCCTGCGTCATTACGTTCACCGATCCAAAGACTTTGAAAGACCCGATGATTCCGGTTATCATCAGGAAGAATGTGGTCGGGCGAAGCTGCGGTATTGTCACATACCAGAATTTCTGCAAGGCACCCGCTCCATCCAGCTCGGCCGCCTCGTACAGGTCTCTCGAGATCCCGGCCATTCCGGCACTATAGATAAACACATGATACCCCAGGCCGCTCCAGATGCTCATCAGCATGATCGCCGGCAGCGCCCAGGTATAACTGGCGAGGAAATGCGGCGGATTCTTCCATCCGAGCAGACGCATCAGCTGGGTGAACGGGCCGTATGTCGAGTACAGCATGATCCAGATCGCGGCGGATGCAACGATATTGCAGATCTTCGGCATGTACATCGTCACCCGGAGAACATTGGCGAGCTTGTCATTGATGAAGCTGTCAATCAGAGCCGCGATGATAAGTGCAAGGAACAGTCCGATCGGAACGACGACAATCGTGTAGATGAATGTGTTCTTCATGGAAGCCAGGAACCATTCATCCGTCCACATGTCGAGAAAATTCTCGAAGCCGATGAAATTCCAGTTCCCCATGCCGTTCAGGAAATTCCAGTCCGTCAGGCTGATAAAAAGGGAAAACACCAGCGGAAGCAGACTGAAGAGAACAAGGCCGATCAGGCTCGGAAGAAGAAATACGGTCGCCGTGAGCTGCTCGCGCACCGCTTTTTTTCTTTTGCCATTCATGTTAAATTCTCCCTCGTGAAAACTGACAGAAAAAGCAGAAGCACCGGCGTATGTGCATTTCATCACTACGTCCGGTGCCTCTGCACAAACTCAATTCATTATTCGCCGGCCAGAATCTCGTCCGCTCTGGTCTTCATATTGCGGCAGCAGGTATCCACATCTTCCTTACCCAGAAGGAATGCCTGCTCCTCCTCTTTCCGGACATCGCCGATCTTGGAGTCATACTTTGTCGAGATGGACTTGATCGCCTTGGTTCCGTCGACTGCCATATAGGCTTTTACGGATTCCGGATCAAAGACACCTTCCTTTGCGCAGAGCGACTTGGTTACCAGATCGCTGTCGAATCCCTTCCAGAGCGGGATGCGGCCGCTGGCTGCCAGAGGCGCCATACCGCCTTTGATGTACCACAGAACGAAGTCCATAGCCTCCTCGATGTGCTCTGACTTCGGATTCACGCAGATCAGATCCCCGGCACCCGGCCTGTAGGAGTAATCGTATTCGCTCAGATAGGACTCATCCGGAACCGGGAACGGCACGATTGCCGTCGTGAAGTCATGCGGGTACGTATCCAGATCGTTGATAATTCTCAGATTGTAGATACCGGCCGACATAGCTGTCTTTCCCTCGAGGAACACCTGATCAAACGTCACATTGTCCGCTGTCTCGGTCTCATAGGTCATGGCACTTCCGTCGTCATAGGTGTCTTTAATCAGCTGAAGTCCCTTCTTCCAGAGATCATTGTCGAAATTGGTTGAAGTCCCTTCATCATCCGTATAAACCCGGTACTGTTTCAGTGGTGACGCGATAAATTCAGTCGAATCAGTCAGCGTTGTGTTCAGATTCCAGTACATGCCCCAGGTCTTGTCCTGACCGTCTCCTTTGGTCAGTTTCTTGGCAGCTTCCCGGAACTCCTCGTATGTCCAGCCTTTCAGCGGCAGCTCAATTCCTGCCTCTTTGAACAGGTTCTCATTGACGACCATCCAGCCTTTGTTTTCATACTTTGTCGGCAGAGCGTAGTACTTGTCATCGATCGTATAGCCTGTCACATTGGTCGCGCCAAGCTCTTGCACCGGATCAAAATTCCTCGTCTTGAGATAATCCGTCATATCCAGCGCCGTTCCGGCCTCGACACGAGTCTTGAGTCTTGAGATGCCGCCGTATCCCATGTAGATGTCTATGCTGCCGCCGCTGGAAAGATACGTATCAAGCTGCAGATTGCCATCACTGTCATTCTTATACCGCGTGTACTCAATCTGGATTCCCTTGTCTTTGAACTCCTTGTTGAAGTTCTCGACCATCTCGTCATACCCATACTCTCCCGGGACACCGCCCCAGAGATTCAGCGTGATCGTCTTCCCGGTGTTCTCCTTGCCCGCAGCTGCCTTCGTCGCCCCGGCGGATGCAGTCGTCGCAGCTGCACCGGAAGACGATGCAGCCGCCTTCGTTGTTCCGGCTCCTCCTGTCCCGCTGCCGCAGGCTGTCAGCCCTGTCAGCATAGCTGCCGCAAGGACAGCGCTTCCTGCTCTCACTACAGTATTGTTCATAAACATTCTCCTTCTTGCCGATTTATCTTCATTCCGGCACACAATACGATCTGATTGACCACGACTGTTCATAACACTTTTGAACTTTATATGTAATAACATAGACTCGAAAAATTATTTTGTCAATACATATAAAACAAATATTTTGTAAGGTTTGCGTGCGGATTCGTGAATTATAGTTTATAATAGGCTTATAATGTTATTACATGAATCTGCCTGCCAGGATGAGCAGGCGCTGCATACAGATCCACAAAAGAGAAACCGTTTCCGGCGTGCTTCTTCGTGACTGCAATCGCCGTGTGTCACAGTGAGGAGTATATATGTCATTACATAGTCAGGTATATCACTACATCATGAAAAAAATTCAGGACGAGGAATGGCCGGTGGGCACGAAGCTCCCGACGGAGATCGAACTGGCTCAGCAATTCGGCATCAGCCGTCCGTCCGTGCGCACCGCCATGGCCCGCCTGGTGAATGAAGGATATCTGAAAAGGATCAAGGGCAAGGGCACTTATGTCACCAAGCCCAAAGAGCTGGAAGACTCCACGATCTTTATTGAAAGTTTTGACAAAGAGATGAAGAAACGGGGAAAAAAGGCCGCGAGTGATGTCATCGAGTTTCGCCTCATGGAGGCGCCGGAACATGTCCAGAACATGCTGAAGCTGTCTCCGGGTGAAACCGTGCTCAAGCTGACACGGATGCGGTACATTGACAATTCCTTCCAGGAAGGTCCCATTGTCATGACGACTTCGTACTTTACGAAAAAGCTCTTTTTCCTGCAGAATTACGACTTTACAAAGATATCCATCCACGCGGCGCTTGCAGAACATGGAATCTACCGGAAGCGGATCGAAAAGCACATCAACATCGCCGAGCTCGACAACCGGTGCTGCCATCTCATGGAGATCCCGGAGAAGACGATGGCACTCTTCATCTACTCGACTGTTCAGGACTCTGATGACGACCTGGTCGAGTACTGTGAAAGCTACTACCCCGCCTTCCGCAATGAGTTCATCCTGAAGATCCGCATATGAGCAGTCCCGGCCGAAGCGCAATCCTCTGAAGATTGCGCTCTCCCAACGGATATTCTGAGCAAATCTTCAAGCATCCGTCCCTGTACATCGATATCAACATAGTTCCCTGCCATCCGGTACTGGCGTATTGGATGGCATTTTTCTGCAAAAGTTGCGCCAACGCGGAACTTCCATTGTCATTGTTCTCTGTAAAAGCAAACCGCGGCGCAGTGGCATGTATCCACTCTTCAGAGTTGGAAGTGTACGCACCATGGTGATTGGTTTTCAGCACCGACGTCTTAAGTTTTCGCCCGTACTTTTCAGTGAGTTTTTTCTCCTGCACTTCGTACAGATCACCCGCCGTGAGATATGAAGCCTCCCCATATGTAAACTTCATCACCATAGACTGATTGTTCCGCACGCTGTCATCCTGTGCAGGCAGTCGAATCTCTTCCCTGTCAGGACTTAAAATCGAAACCGTAACGCCGTCTATCACAAATTCCCGACCACTCAGAATACTACAGTTCATGGGTACATTTTGTTTGGTCAGAAATATCTTAAAATCCTCCACGGTCTGCCCATACCTCTGTCCTGTCCAAAGAAAGCTCCCGATACGGCCTCCATGTGCGTACAGATATTCGCCGATTGCTCTGGCGTTGGTCACGTGATCCGGATCTGCGTGCGAAAAAACCATGTAATCAAGACTTCTGATGCGCGTTCGTTCCAGAAAAGTCCGTACTGCTGGAAAGTTCGCACGGTATCCGGTGTCAATCAGCATCGTGCATCCGTTCGGGAACAAGAGCAGCGTCATGTCTCCGGTCTTTCCATAAACGCCCGGCACGATAAGATCCGCTGGAATTATGTGAAATCCGCCATCCGGATGATGCAGAAGCGCGCAAATGTTTGCGTACACATCACCCACGCCTGATTGCGCAGTTTCAAGCGTCTCCTGTTCATTCTGCGCAGAGTCCGGTGAGCGCAGGCACTCAGTTCCCACCGGACTAATTTCTACCTTTTTCCAGTCTTCTCTTGACCCTGCATAACCGATTTTCTCCAGACTGACACAGTTATGGAAAGCTTTCATATCAATATTTCTGATCGAGCCTGGCAGCGATATCTCTTTAAGGTTTACACAATTTTTAAATGCTTTTGCTCCGATTGACACAGTGCCATATGGCACGACGAACCTGGTAAGCAATGTGTTATTCCTGTATTGCATGACATCAATGTCCAAAGTACAATAACTCCTTCTCTGCTCGTATCAGAAAATCCTTCAATATAAGATCCTGGGCAAAATATGAAACCGCAGCGATTTGCAAATTATGAACACATCACAGTTCCGTCAGCATATACTGTCCCAGCAGGTATGTGAAGCGGATCAGTTCCGGTTGAAGCTCCTTTGGATACATGTTGGTGTAGTTCTGAATTTCATACGCAAAATCATCCTGGTACCCTGTCTCCCGCAAAGCTTTCAGAACTTCCCGCCATTTCACCGTCCCGTTAAACGGCGCAAGATGCTCATCCATTCCGCGTGCATAGTTGTCATTGATATGCGTCGCGTGAAGGCGCGGGCCGATTTTGCGGACACATTCTGCCACGTCCAGTCCGGAAATATTGGCATGGCCGGTGTCAAGACAGATCCCCACATTGGGATCATCCAGTGCATCAACCAGCTTGATCAGGAAATCCACATCGGCCCATTCATTGCCGTGCACACCGACCATATTCTCGACTGCCATCCCAACAGAATGTTCCCTGCACACTTTATTCCAGCGGGCCAGATACTGCAGATTATAGGCGAACGTTTTCTCCCGCGATCGTTTTCCGTTCTCCGTTACCGAAATCGGATGAACGACCATCCACTTCACGCCCAGAATTTCGGATGCGAGGATGCTCCGCCGCATCATCTCTTCTCCGAAACTTCCTCCCGGCAGTTCTTCGCAGGGTATCGGCGATTTCGCATACCACCAGGAATGAGACTGCCTGATTTCAGCTCCCAGACAGTCCACCAGATCCCGGACGCGGCATATCCTGTTCTCCCAGTCATCCTCGCACAGAATGCTGGTTTTAAATCCCGGCTGCGCAATCACGCAGAGATTCGCATCAATATAGTGAAAACCTGCCTGCGCACACACCCGGACAGATTCTTCGATGGGAATGGAATACGGGCCGCGCTCATTGCGCGTGTAAATATTGGTAGACGTTGAAAACCGCACATTGTCTCCTCTCTGGGCTCAGGCACCAGAACACATCTTCATGTCAGTCATGCCGCACATCGCTGTGATACACATCACAGAACCGCGAATTTAGTGTCGGCTTCAGCCCGGCCATCGTGAGATGCGTCGTGTCCCCCAGGCGCACAGCGCGAAACAGCGCATATCCCTGCCGGCGCTCTTCCGAGGAAATTTCGGAAACAGAGGATGGAGCCAGGCAGAGCATGTGCCAGGGCAGGAACGGGGAGCAGTTGAGAAGATGGGAGAGAATCACGCTGCTCACACCGTAATGGCAGAACAGGGTCAGCGTCCCGCTGTTTTCTTTATCAACCCGGTAGTGCAGACCGTTCCGCACATATCCATGTTCGGCAAGAAGGCTGTCAAGTCCGTCTGCGACAGTGTCATACAGGTGAATCAGGTCGGACTGCTTCGCCGTGAGGGTTTCTCTCCAGCCTGCCGGATCCAGATATTCAGGATGCGCAAAAAGGTAGGACGGAAGCATGCCCCAGAAAATACGCTTCGGATAGATTCCTGTTTCCGGGTCGGCCTGCGTTCCCGGATAGGCCTCCTGCAGCTGCGGATGCCCATTCAGGTCCAGTTCGGTCGGAAACTCCTGCAGCCAGTCCAGTGTCGTGGCTGTTTTCCCTGTTGCGGCAAGGCAGTACGAGGCTGTCTCCTGCGCTCTTCCGAGCGGTGAAACATAACACTCCCCCAGATCCAGCTCTGGCGCCAGCGCAGCGAGTGCCGCAGCTTCTTTTTTGCCTTCCTCCGTCAGAACATCCTTTTCATAATCCGGTGTACCGTGACGTATCAGAAGAATTCTCATAATCCCTGCTCCCCGTAAAACGGCTCTGTTCCCATCTTGCGGGAACAGAGCTTTTTTAATCTACATTTGTCTGCTCAGACACGCAGGATTGCTTTCTGCTCCAGAAGCGTTTTTCTGAGCTGCTTCACATCGACATCTTTCGGCGCGATTCCTGCATCAATTGCCATGGAGGCTGCATCGCCCACAGCCTGTCCGATCACCATGCACTCGTTCATCAGCCTGGTCGCACCGAACGCGAGATGATCGACGCTGATACAGCGGCCGGTCATCATCAGATTCGAGACATCTCGTGCCACCGTGCATCCGTACGGAATGCCAAACGGTTCCTTGATGACAACGCGGTATGTGCCCTGCCCCGCGCCGTTGTGAACGTCAATGAAGTATCCGCACAGTGCAATGGAGTCCTCCGGTTTAAGACCGGCAATCGCATCCTCATGGGACAGCATCTTCTCACCGACGATCCGTCTGGTCTCGCGCACTCCGATCGCCGAATTAATAGAAGCAAGATAGCAGTTCTCAAATCCCGGAACATGATCCCTGAACATCTTCATAATTTTGGGAATCTGCAGATGTGCGTTGATCTCACCCTTTGTCAGGCTGCGTACGTCCGAACCGTCAAAATTCAGGATTCGGATTGTATTGACCATGACTTCGCCCGGAATCGGCTGCCGGATAAAAATAACCGTTTCTCTGTCAACCGGGCACTCGCCCTTCTTGCGCAGTTCTTCCAGTAAATGGTGCATCCCGAGGAAAATGAAGCTCTTGTTCGTCCGGAAGAATTCCGCATTGTACCCTTCCGCAATATTGGGCAGAACATCATATGGCAGTTCTTCCGGATGCTGTGCAATGAAGTCGGCAAATTCGTCAAAATCAACACCGCCCAGATTAAACATCAGCGTCGGCGGCTGCATCACATGCGTCTTCTCGTTTCCCTTTTCATACGCCGCGCCGGCCATGAACCCGAGGTCGCCGTCCCCTGTACCGTCGACAAAAATTTTCGCGTCAATCTCAATAGAAGTGCCTTTTCCGGTAACGACGACGGATGTGATTTTTTCATTCTCTACCGTGACATCGGTGAGCTCACAGTGCAGCAGGACATCCACGCCGGCCTCTTCCAGCATCTGAAAGCAGATGATTCTGGAGTAAAACGGATGAACCAGCGTTGTAGACTGGTGATGCGGGCAGTATGCGTGACCATAGGAAGCTCCTACTGCCTCGAGCCTGTCAACATATTCCTGGGCAAAGCCTCCGATCACCTGTCTCTTCTTTATATCCCAGAAAGCCAGGAACGGAAGTCCGGATCCGAGCTGTCCTCCGATAAAACCGGCTCTGTCGACCAGAAGAACTTTTTTACCCATTCTCGCCGCAACGACGGCAGTAGAAAATCCTCCCGGACCGCCGCCGATGACACAGATATCTGTCGTTATTTTTTCCATACGATTCGCCTTTCTGCAGATTATTTTTTCATTGCCCCGGAACCTGTCATGCCGGATAGGAATTTGCGGAATTTTTCAGCTGATACAGCCCTTTCAAAGTAATTAATGTCTACCGCCGCATTCCTGACATACTTTCCGGTATCTTTAAGTGATACATTCCTGCGGATTTCGTAATATGTTCTTGAGAATCCGTGGGCTCCAATTTCACAGAGTGCTCTGACACCGACTTTAACCAGTACGTGTTTCCCGATTTTTACCGTCGGCACCTCATACTGCTTCGCTGTTTCACCGATCTTGTTCTGTTCCAGATAGTGAAAAAACTCATGAGACAGAATCAGTTCCTCCGCCTGGTCATATGGGAAATGATTCTCTTCTGCCCACCGGGCAATGCTACCCGAATACATAAAAATTGTATTCCGCCCCGCATAGTACTCGCTGAAGTAGCGCATATTTCCGGCGACATTATCTCTGTCAAGTCGTTTTACCACAAGGCCGCACTGTGAAGCAATATCCTGTATGGAAGTGCGTTCTCCGTACTCCTGCATGATACGCCTTGCCGCCGCAGCGCCGGTATCCCACGCCCTGTCACAGATCGGAATTCTGTCTTCTTCCGGGATTTTATCGTACAAAACGTCCCGTTTAAGTTCGTCTCTGGAATGTACTCTGTCAGGAAACGGAAAACTCTTCATAAGCCCTTCACGCCCTCACATTCGACATCTTCAGCGTGCAGAGGAACAGCAGCTGTTCATCCGGATTCAGCCCTCCCAGTTCGGCCTGGGCCAGCGTGCGCATCTGCTCTCTGCTCTGCATTCCCGACAGATCAATAATCCTGCTCCCTGTTGCGATAAAGACATTCGGCATCTCTTCGCCGCCGTCATCTGCAATCATATATTCTTCAATTAGATGATTCAGCATCTTTGAAGCGTCTGCCACTTTACTCTTCGCAATCACTCCGTCCTTTCGCTGCAGTCGGATAATCCCGTCTTTATCTACGATCCTGACGGAATTGATCGTTTTCTTAAAGAACAGGAAGCTCTTGACCTGTGTCTTGAATTGAACTGCATAATACGAGGGAGTCTCACCGACAATTTCAACCAGATCCGGCGATATTTTTGCGTTGTCTGCCACGATTTTTTTGATCTCTTCCGGTGTCTTCCTGGCTCCTGCGATATCCTTCGTGCGAAGCTCCGTGGCTCCGATCGCCACAGCTTTCAGCTTGTTGGCCTGTGTATCGATCTCAACCTTAACTTCGACACTGCCCGGATCTGCACCCGATTGAACAGCCTTTTCAAGTGCCTCTTTCCGGATGGCAAGAATATCCGCCTCTGTCGGATTCATGATGGTTCTTTCAACCATATCCCGGACAAGTGCCATGGCAACGCCGATGGGGGAAATGACCGATGCATTCTTTGCGATTTTGAAATGACATCCGAGAGTTTTTCCGAGGAACGGAACAATAGAGCTTGCACCGCCTCCGCCTCCGACGAGAACCACAGTATCCTTGTTGAGTCCGTAATCATGAATCAGTTCATTTACAACCAGACCATCTTTTTTTGCTGCAAATTCCAGCACCTTTTCCGCTGCCTGTTCCACGCTCAGATGCATATTGTCTGCCAGCGGCTTCCAGGCTTTTTTCGCCGCCTCAATATTGCCTCTCGCGTAGTCGCTTTCCGGAACCATGCCTGCGATATTGGCCGCTCCCGAAAGGGTCAGGGCAAATTTCATCCCGTTTTCACATTCAATGTAGGCGTATTCCGGATCCGTATCCTTCGGATGAATCCCCTTCAGCACCGGATTTACAATGTTTTCCGCTGCCGTGTAGCATTCGTAGTCAAGATTTGCGATATGCGCACTTCTCGGTCCGCAATCAACTGCCACGCCCCCGGAAAGCTCGATCATGGAGCCTCCTCCGATGCCGACCGTCCGGACATCAAGAGAATTCAGATATG
Organism: Lachnospira sp. UBA4285; assembly: GCA_002394965.1. GTDB lineage: Bacteria > Bacillota > Clostridia > Lachnospirales > Lachnospiraceae > UBA4285. The sequence continues at coordinate 16,763 of DGVL01000088.1, read as the reverse complement.
TCTTATGCCCGCCGACCTCCGCATATTTTATCTGTACACTGCCGTCCTTGACGCAGGATATATCCGTACTTGTGCCGCCAACCTCGAGGAATATCCCGTCCGTCAGCTTTTCATACATCAGCGCACCGGCCACACCCGCGGCAGGGCCGGAGAGAATCGTGAGGATCGGGCGCTTGCGCACCTCATCCATCGTCATTACACCGCCGTCGCACCGCATCACCATGAGGGGCGCCTTGATCTTCGCCTTCCTGATGGATTCCTCTGTCATATTGGCTGTCTCGAGCATCTTCGGAAGAATACTTCCGTTAATCACAGCCGTGCGTGTGCGCACTTTAAGGCCATACAGCTTTGATACATCGTTTCCGGCTGTTGCCGGGTATCCCATCTGTGCGCAGATGTCGACAACCTTGTTCTCATTCTCCGGATTGTCCACGCTGAATGCTTCCGTCGCTACAATCGACTGGGATCCGCTGTCAATAAGATTTTTCACGCCATCCCGTATTGCCGCGTCGATATTGCCGCTGTCCGCTGAGTTCACGAAACAGTTGCTGGTTTTCAGGAACTTTCCTTTTGCCAGTTCGATTGTCCCCATATCGGAATCTCTTTTGGCTTTCATACCGTCAAGCCCGCTTCCCAGCGTGAGAATTCCAACATGCGCAACGTCTCCTTCCAGAAGAGCGTTGGTCGCCTGTGTGGTGCCATGTGCGATAAATACGACATCCTCCGGGGAAATCTTACATTCTTCCAGAATTTTCTTCAGGACAAGTATAATTCCGGCTGCCACACCTTCCTTTGCCGTGTGGGTTGTCGGTATTTTCACAGCGCCAATAAGCTGGTATGTTTCATCATCAATAGCCACCGCGTCGGTAAATGTACCGCCGACGTCTATGCCAATTCTGACCTTCATGAATCCGTCCTCCTTCCTTTGTAAAGCGTAAACCTGTGCGGCTGCTTTTCTGTCCCGAAAAGCAGCCGCCGTGTCCGGTTCAGGTATACAACAGTGCCATGATAATAATCGTGATGGCTGTGAATATCCAGTTTGCCGGCTGAATTTTATTTGTTGTTGTAACCGGATCATATCCCACAAAGGATGAAGTCCAGACAACCTGTGTTGCCGTCGGGCCTGCCTGAGCCGGCCAGCGGGTGCAGGCGTAGAATACCGTTGCAACAAGCTTCACCGGCAGTGTGCCAAGTCCGATGATTGAAGCGGCAAGCCCGGATCCGAGGCCGAAGATATTGAACGGTCCTCTGTAAAGAGACAGCGGACAGAGAATCGCGGCGAAAATCACGAACCCGATGGCACTCTTCGGCGTGATCGCCGTCATGAATGGATTCAGAGCCGTCTGTGTAACCTTGGCCGTTACCGCTGCCAGAAGCATGCCGATGCCGACAAAGAGAATCGCGGCCGGCGCTCCGTCCTTGAATCCGTCATAGCAGCTCCTTGTGATCATGCTCATGTACTTTGACCATTTGCCATGAATCGTAAAAATGATGATCCAGAGAATGCCGATGAAGAAGCAGACGATGGCATCGAGCTTGAAGACAAGTGCCAGAACTACAATGACAACCGGCGTGATGCATGCCATGAATCCCCGGAAGCCGTGAAGTGTCTCCGGCTCGTCATCCGGTGTTTCTTCCTCTTTTACCGGTGCTGCAAATGCATATTTCTTTCCGTTCTTTTTAAATGTCACGACCAGTTCGGTTGTAAGGAATACCACTTCTCCCACGGCCACGACAACTGCACACATCGTGAGGTCCGACTGCGTGATCCCGGTAATATTGATCAGTCCGGACATATTGGCCGGATTCAGGATATAACCGCCTGAGACACCGCAGAGGAAGATATTGCTCGCGACAATAGGCGGCACGCCAACCGAAAGCAGGATCGGAAGCACAATCGTGCCAACCATGACGACAGCTCCGGTTCCCATGAGAACCGTGAAGAGAACAAGCGTCACGATGCACATGAGCTCTGCCACAACAAACGGCTTGTCTCCGCCCAGTTCCGCAGCCTTTTTGATGACTGTGTTGGTAACGCCGGTATGGCTCATGATCTGAGACAGCCAGCAGGCGATCAGAATGGCAATATACGTTCCCGCCAGTTTTGTGGATCCTCCGGCAATAACCGTTTTAAAGAGATTTTCGTCGCCGGAATTGATCGGCATTCCGGCAATCAGTGCAATCAGCACCGCCATGATGGGAAGTGCCAGCAGTGTCGGCATCTTCTTGGTCATCATGAGAGCGGCCATGATTAAGAATACAATACAGATTATGATACCCAGTGCCATAGAAAGTCCCCCAATATCGTTTGTGCTGTCCGTGTTCTGTTTCCGGTATGTTCATCTGCATTACGAACAGAACGCACAAGCTTGTGCAGACCCGGATGACAGCCTTCCGCTGATTTTCTGTCTGTGCCTCCTCTCACGCCTCTTCCAACAGTTCACGCAGGCTCCGTCCGTCGGCATCCGGAAGGGAAAGCCCTAAGATGTCCGCGAATGTCGGTGCCTCATCAACAATATTGCAGCGATCCAGCACGGCGCCCTTCTTTATTCCCGGGCCCCACAGAATCAGCGGCGGCTGCGGTCCCTTGGACGGGTTATGCCCGTGTGTCGCCTTACCGTACCGGTAATCGCCCAGATCCATCGGGTGTACCAGCGGTTCTTTCCAGTCGTCTGCAAACGAGGTGTACCCGTCTGTCTCAACAACAAAGGAGAAATCCCCCGCCAGATGCTCCTCTTCCTCCGCCTGCTGCTTCGTGTAATACCTTTCCATTCCGTACACGCCGCGGCTGACAGCCTGTTTCAGAACGTTCTCCACTTTCTGCAGCGTATCGGCATCCTCCGGATTTTTAAGATAAATCTGGGCAGACAGCCCGACGGAGTGACTCCATGCTCGCCAGTCTGCCACTTCACCGTTCTCGTCCACATCAATGAGACCGGCCTCCCGAAGCAGCACATTCAGATTGATGCGCCTGGTGATGTTCAGCTGTCCGTGGTCACTGACAAATGCAAAAACCGTATTCTCAAAGGTGCCCGCATTTTTTGTGGCTGTGATGACCCGCACCATCCACTCACCGGCGCTTCGCACCGCATCGGTCACCAGATCCGAGAACACGCCGCTGTGATGTCTTGCGGCATCGATGTTCGCGGGATGGAGCATCAGCAGATCCGGCTGATAGTATTTGATGATGTCGCAAGCGCAGTCCATGATCAGGTAGTTTGTCTCCGGGTGCTTTCGGATGTGGCAGCCCCTGACGTAGTGACGTACGACGCGGTCCCACAGCTCCTCGGATGTTCCGCTGCGCAGAAACACATCGCGCATGTCGTCATTCTCACTCTGCGGCCAGTACTCGTCCACGAGCCAGTCAATCGACGGATGGTTTCCGGTGACCGGCCAGAACACGGCGCCGGTGGTAAGTCCCGCAGCTTTGGCCGCGTCAAAGATATCCCGGCATTTGACGGAATCATGGAACCACTCCCACGGCTTGGGCCCGCAGCACCCCGGTTTTACGACCGAGTTGCTCACGATGCCGGTCTTGTCCGGATAGCAGCCGGAAGCGATGCTCACATGGCAGGGATATGTGACGGACGGATAGATGGTCCGCACGTGCCGCACCATGGCGCCTTCTTTAAATACAGGTGCCAGCTCCGGCATATTCTCCAAAGTCTTCAGGTCCTCGTAAACGAGGGCGTCGTTAGACATTACGATCAGTTTTTTCTTCTTCATTGTCACAGTCCTGAAACTAAAAACAGGCTGCGGCTTTGCTTATCCGCAGCCTGCCGGTTTGCCAAAACAAAACTCTAAGCTGATGGTATTGCGCTTTTATCGCTTACTTGTCATTTGCTTCCGCCAGCGCCTCATCACATGCTTCCTTGAGCACATCGTACTGGGCGGCCGGATCCTCCAGATCATAGAACACGGCATCCATAAATGTCATGATCGGTGTGGAGAGATTGGAAGAACCATTTACCATATAATAGTTGCTGTTTACATTGTCGATGGCGCTGTATGCTCTCTTGTAGTTCTCGTCGTTCGTCAGCTTGTCCGCCACCGGCTTGGAATTCTTGACTTTCTCTGTCGGTGCAAAATATCCGCTGTTGGCGATGAATTTCGCGATACCGTCATCGCTGGTGTACATCCACTTCAGGAAATCCCAGGTAGCGTCTTTCTTCTTCTGGTCGCCTTCCAGCATTACCAGAACATTACCGCCCGACGGAACATCCTTGGTCGCTCCGGCCGGAACATCCGACACGACGAGTTCATATCCGCCTGCCTCTGCCGCTGTCTCCTGGTTCTTGAGACCGCCGACCGAGTTGATGTAGAACGCGCACTGCTGCGCCTGCATCATCTGGTTGATCGTCGCACCGCCCTCGGACGCAGGGCCCGGATACATGTAGTTCTTCTTTATAAGATCCTGGGCAAATGTATACGTCTTCACAGCTCCGTCCTTGCAGTCAAGCTTCAGGCCGTCGGACGAAAATGCCTCCTTGCCGGTGAAGTTCGGAATCGCCATCCAGAAATACCAGGAATCACGCGGCTGGGCAAAGCCGTAGTCACAGTATCCGCCGTCAACCAGCGTCGCACAGGCTTCCTTCATCTCGTCCCATGTCTTCGGAATGGATACGCCGGCCTTGTCAAGCAGCGTCTTGTTGCAGTACAGAACCGGTGTGGACGAGCCCATCGGAAGGCAGGACAGGAACTTCTTTCCATTCTGATCCGACTCGTACATATAGATGAAACTGTTGTAGAAATCGTCCCGGGAAAGGCCGTCGTTCTTGTCCAGATAATCATACATATTGGCGACGATTCCCTCTGTGCCTGAAAGAAGGAACACCTGTCCGGTGCCGGACTGGATCAGATCCGGCCCGTTTCCGGCCGCAATGGCTGTCTGAGCGTTGGCAATGGAATCATAATAGCCGCCCTGATAGGTGGCGGTCACATGCACCTTGCTCTGGGAAGCATTGTAGCTGTCTACAATCGCCGCCAGGACCTCGCCGTTCTTGCCGCCCATGCTGTGCCAGAAATTGATCTCCACCGTGCTGCCGTCCGAGCTCTGAGATGCGGCTGCTTTGGTTGTCGCCGCTGCCGTGGTCGTACTGGATGCTGCCGCTGTTGTTTTGGCTGCCTCTGTTTTGGCGGTTGTCGACGCTCCGCCGCCTGCCCCGCCGCAGGCTGTCAGCCCCAGAGCCATTGACGCGCTCAGTGCCGCTGCCATAATCCGTTTATTCATTACATACCTCCCTTTTTTAATCACCCGCATTCTGACGCCGGGCTGTTTGAATTTGAAATGAAAGAACCTTACTTGATTCCGGTATAGGTGAAGGACTTGATGATATTTCTTGCCATAAAGAAGTAAATGATCAGAACCGGAATCACGAGGAACATGTTGCCGGCCATGATTGTGTTCCAGAACAGCGAGCCTTCTGTCGCCTTGAGTCTTGCGACACCGATTGTAATCGGGCGCACCGCGTCACTGTTGGTCATAACCAGAGGCCAGAAGTAATCGTTCCAGTGTCCGACAAATGAAAGCAGTATGACCGAAGCAACACCCGGACGGCTCATCGGAAGCATGATCTTCCACATGATCTGAAGGTCGGTGGATTTATCGAGTTTTGCCGCCTCAATGAGCTCATCCGGAACCTGCATGAAATACTGCCGCAGCAGGAAGATGCCGAATGCGTCCGTCATGTGCGGAATAATCTGCGACCAGAGCGTATCTATCAGATTCCAGTCTGACATCATGAAATAAATCGGGATAAACCGGATCTGAATCGGCATCATGAAGGCAATCAGAATAATGCCGAACAGTATATTCTTGCCCTTGAACTCCATCTTGGCGAAGGCGTATGCGGCCGGCACCATGATGAGCATCTGAAGTACAACGATCCCCACGATGATCAGCAGCGAGTTCCGGATATACAGCGGGAACGGGGCGCTGTGCCACGCATTCACATAGTTCTGGAATTGCAGCACCTTTGGGATCAGCGTCAGGCTCATCGACTGTGTCTCCGCGTCCGACTGCAGGGACACGGAAAGCATCCAGAGAAACGGGAAAATAAAGATAAACGAGACGATCAGTTTTAAAATCACCGAAATGACGGAACCAATTCTTTTTCTAACCTTATACATAGTATCTGCTCCCCCGATATCCGCTTCTCACTGGTAATGCACCCGTTTGGACAGGAGCCTGAAATAAATAACCGTAAGAACTCCTACCAGGACAAGAAGCACAATGCCAGCGGCACACGCACGTCCGATATTGCTCTCCCAGAACACCTGTTTATAGATGTAGTAAACAAGAACCGATGTCGCATTGTTGGGACCGCCATCTGTCAGAAGCCGGACGGTATCAAACACCTTGAACGATCCGATCGTCATGGTGATCATCACGAAGAACAGCTGTGGGGAGATCATCGGAATCGTGATCTTGCGGAGTGTGACACCGGCCCCCGCATTGTCAAGCGAAGCCGCCTCATAGATGCTGGCGGATATGCTCTGCAGCGCCCCGATGATGATCAGGCAGTAGTAACCGATTGCCTTCCAGCTTGCGACACCGACGACGCTGGGCATCGCCGTGCTGGAACTTGTCAGCCACGGAGAGGCCGGAAGCCCTACGGCCGTTAAGACCTTGTTAAACAGGCCGAAGGACGGGTTCATCATCATGGAGAAAACCAGGGCGATCGACACGGACGAGATTACATGCGGCATAAATGCAGCGCCCTGCGTGAACATCGTCAGATGCCCCTGCGATTTGTTCAGCCAGAATGCCAGGATCAGAGCACATGTCATGATGATGGCAAGCGTCGCTCCGGTGTAAATGAACGTGTTCAGCAGCGTCTTCTGAAATGCGCCGTTTGAAAGGAGATAGGAATAATTTTTCATTCCGACCCATTTTGTTTTCGATGTATCCAGCTGATTTACCTTCTGGAATGACCAGATCAGTACCTTGATGACCGGATAGATCGTGAACAGCCCGATTCCGACGAAGGCAGGGGCTATGTACAGGTACGGCTTGATCTTCTCTTTCCAGTTACCCCTGTGTCTTGTCTCAAGTTCCTCAGTATTGGTTGTGTTTTTTTTCATTCTGACCTCCTGCCAGCCTGCGTAAGCCCTGTCGCATCCTTACTGCAGTGCCAGGACCTGACGGCACAGATCCGGATACCGCGGATCATCCTCCCGGATCCGGAGCTGATCGTTTCCAAACAGGTAGATATTTTCCGGCTTTGCACCGATCCAGACCTTTTCTCCGACTGTGATGTCATCCTCTTCCGACCGGATGACCGATACATCGTCGTACATATCCCGGACGGAATAATGGATTTCGCTTCCGAGATCCTCTTTGGCCACCACCGTCCCGCTCGTCCGGTAACATCCCTGAGGCTCCTGGGTACTGATAATGCCCTTCTCCGGGCGGAAGCCAAGGACGTACTCCTCATTTCCGAACCTGCGGATGTTCATGGCCGGCGACCCGATGAAGCGGGCAGCAAAGAGATTGTCCGGATCCCGGTACAGCTTTCTCGGAGAATCCATCTGCATGATCTTGCCTTCATTCATCAGAACGATGGTGTCCGCCATGGACATCGCCTCAATCTGATCATGTGTCACATACACAAAAGTCGTCTTCAGCTTGTGATGGAGTTCGATCAGTTCAACGCGCATCTGTACTCTCAGCTTGGCATCCAGGTTCGAAAGCGGCTCATCCATCAGGAAGACAGAAGGCTGCTTGACGATAGCCCGCGCAAGAGCGACCCGCTGTCTCTGTCCGCCGGACAGGGCGTTCGGCTGTCTGTCCTTCAGTTCCTGAAGGCCGACCTTTTCACAGGCGTCATCAACCAGCTTTCTTCTCTTATCCTTAGGAATGTGATTGTTCTTCAGACCAAACTCAATGTTTTCATATACAGACATCGTCGGATAAATCGCATAGTTCTGAAAAACCATCGCGACACCGCGGTCTCCCGGTGCCACCTCGGAAATATCTTTTCCGTCAATGCACACCGTACCGGATGTCTGCGGGCCAATGCCGGCTATCATCCGCAGCAGCGTCGTTTTGCCGCATCCGGATGGCCCGACAAGCACCGTGAATGATCCGTCTTTGATCGTCAGATTCAGATTCTGTATGACGGTGTTGCTTCCGAATTTCTTCGTGACGTTCTTTAAAACAATTTCACCCATTTTGACCGGTTCCTCCCGTAGTATCCTGTTTGGGGCTGCTTATCCGATCCGCTTTCCATCCGGTGACCGCATGAGACATTTCCTTTTCCCCGCAGCAGAGATTTCCTCTGCGGTCCCGGAATACGTTCATAAATAAGCAGATTTTTAACAAACAAACATGTCGTCTCTTTTGTCACATTTTCCTGATTTTATGTGATTTCAGGGCATTAAGCTGATATTCGCGGCGCTCCATCGCCGTTTTTTGTTGTTTTTATATTTAGCACACCGGCATCCTTCATTCAAGATATTGAGCAAAGTCGATATCCATCTTGGAAAACGAAACGATTTTTCATTTAATAGTGAGCAATAATGAGCAGTTTCTTTCACGGCAGTTTTATGCTATACCAGCATTCTCAATCTGTTGTCAAAGAAACGTAAAATGTCTGTAAGATCAGCCGCCTTCACTAAAACAAGGAGCGGCCGCATGCCGCTCCCCGTTCCATACTATATCCCCCGGCCTTACAAGATGCGCCCTGTGCCGATTCAGTTCCCGCTTCCCGGATAGATCAGCCGGTCTCCCAGCCTGTTCACATATTCCGGATCCTCCGGCTTCTGATCCGTGACAACATAGTCAAGCCGCCCGATGGGAAATGATATAAAAAAGTAATCATGGTCCAGCTTCGTATGATCACACAGCAGGATATGTTTCTGGGAATGCTCATAAAAGGCCCGCTTCACGCCGACATTGGCGTCGCTGATTTCGGTGGCACCTTTCTGAAGGCTGAAGCCGGCGCAGGAGAAAAAGAAAACATCCGCATTCATCGAATTGATACTTTCAAGCGCCATATTCCCTGTCAGCTCATTCCACGGCGAGCGAAGAAAGCCTCCTGTGGAGAGAATCGTCAGCTTGCTGGTACTGCTCATCTCACTGAGAATCCCGATCCCATTGGTCGCAAGAATCACATCCGGAAAGTCGTTCAGCTTGGTCGCCAGAACGGCACTCGTCGAGCTGGAATCAAAGAAGTAGCTGGATGAAGGCTTTAAAAACCGGACAGCCAGATCTGCGATGGCCGATTTTTCCTTCAGCTGATGCATCCTGCGCAGTCTGGCGGGTTCATCAAAGGTACTGCCCTCCGTGAGTACCGCGCCGCCGTGAACCCGGCGGATATAGCCGAGTTCCTCCAGATAATTAAAATCTCTCCGGACTGTGCTGGGACTGATGTAAAACTTTTCCGCCACCTCCTCGACTCTCACCGTCGGATGCAGGCTGATGTATTCCAGAATTTTTGACTGCCTCGGATTATATGACGACATAGATATACCTCCTGTCACCGTTTCTGATAATTCACGATTGTTTATGCTCATAATTGAACACAGTTTTGCATTATCTGTCAACCTCGTTTTCAAATTTATCCGGCATCCTTGCAAAAAAATAGGGCAAATGTTATGAAACATACAGCAGCAGACTTTTCACAGACATTTCCAACACAGATCGGGCAGACCCCGCATCGGTAAGAATCGAGCAGATTCTTTCAGGAAGGAAATTATATGAGCAATACAATGATGGCGGCCAATCTCCACGGAATCGGAGATCTGCGCTATGAAGAAGTCCCCGTCCCGGAATGTAAAGAGGATGAGGTCATGCTGGATGTGAAGTACTGCGGCATCTGCGGTAGCGATGTCGGACGTGTGCTCAAGCGCGGCACATACCACTTCCCGACGATCCCGGGGCATGAATTTTCCGGCGTGATCTCCTATGATCCCAAAGGGGAATGGACCGGAAGGCATGCGACCGTATTTCCTCTGATTCCCTGCCGCAGCTGCGACATGTGTGAAAAAGGGCTCTACGAGCTGTGCCGGCACTATGATTACTACGGCTCCAGAAGAGACGGGGGCTACGCGCAGAAGCTGGCGGTCAAGCGCTGGAACGTCGTGCTGCTGGACGACTCCGTTCCGCTGGAGCAGGCAGCGCTCAGTGAGCCGATGGCCGTATCGCACCACGCAATCAGCCGTCTGCACATTCAGAAAGGCGAGACCATCCTGATCTCGGGTGCCGGCCCGATTGGCCTTCTGGCCGCCCAGTGGGCCGTCATCGCAGGTGCCTCAAAAGTATATCTGTTCGATATCGATAAGAAGAAAATTGAATACGCAAAGACGCTTGGATATTACGAGTACACAGACGACATTCAGACAGATGTCGTGCTGGAAGGAACCGGTAACGGGGAGGCGCTGGCCAGATGTCTGCGAGGCGTAAAGCCGTTTGGGCGGGTCGTGCTCATGGGGAACCCGGGCGGAGCGGTGGATCTGGCCCAGGCCGACTACTGGCAGATTCTGCGCAAGGAACTCACCGTTTACGGGACCTGGAATTCCGCATACCGGGAGGCCAGCAACGACTGGGCAGCCGTAGTGGACGCTCTGGAGAGTAAGACGATCCATCCGGATCTAGTCATCTCCCAGATCATGCCGCTTTCCGAGGTGAACAAAGCATTCTCCATGCTGACAGACCGCAATGTCTTCACCAACCGCATTGTACTGAAGATCGACTGAGAGGAGGTATCGCATGGCATCAAGAGCTTCGCAGATTTCCGTCTCCATGATGTGTGTCGACGTGACGCACACAAAGGACATGGTCCGCCTCATGGAGCAAAGCGGCGTGTCCTACTTTCATATTGATATTATGGACGGTGAATTTGTGCCGAACTTCTGCCTCGGCACCGACTATATCCGTCAGCTGCGGTCGATCTCAAAGGTCCCGATGGACATTCATCTGATGATTGAAAGTCCGGACCGCAAGCTCGATTACTTTGACATTGCACCCGGCGATTTCGTCTCCGTTCACTATGAGACGACCCGCCATCTGCAGCGCACGCTGCAGTACATCCGCGCGAAGGGCGCGAAGGCGATGGCCGCATTGAACCCCGCCACCCCGCCCGATGTTCTGCGCTATGTTCTGGATGATCTGGATGGTATCCTCATCATGACGGTCAATCCTGGCTTTGCCGGACAGAAGCTTATTCCTGCCACGCTGAGTAAGATCGAGGACACGCGCAGATGGCTGGATGAGACCGGGCATGAAGACGTGCAGATCGAGGTCGACGGCAATGTCAGTCTCACCAACGCCGTCAGGATGCGACAGGCCGGAGCGGATATCTTCGTGGCCGGAACCTCCGGACTGATCCACGACGGCGTCATGACAGAGGACGGGCTGGCAAGTTTTCGCAAGGCGATCACCTGAGGACACCCCTTTGGATGTGAGGATTCCGTATGTATATCGGTCTTGATTTTGGAACATTATCGGTGAGAGCCGTGCTCGTCAGGGACGACGGCACGGTTCTTTCTTCAGAAGTCTGTGAATACCCCCACGGCGTGATGAGCAGCGCGCTGGATGACGGGACACCGCTGCCGGAAGGCTACGCGCTGGCCGATCCGCGCGATTACATCTCCTGCATGAAGCAGGCCGTGCGCAGTGCCATCAGCAAGGCAGGCGCGGCGCCAGGCGACATTGCCGGGATAGGCATCGATGCGGCCAATTCCTCCATTCTTCCCTGCCGGGGTGACGGAAATGCGCTGCTCTTCTCTCCGGACGATCCGTCCGGGTCCCGGTGGGATTCCTGTCCGCACGCATACATCAAGCTCTGGAAGCATCACGGGGCGAAGCGGCAGATCCGGCAGATCGAAGCGCTGTATCACGCCGGCGGTCTCCCTTTGCTCGCGCGGTACGGCGGGAGCTGCAGCTATGTACAGGGCATCCAGAAGCTTCTTGAGACATATGAAGAGGCGCCGGAAGTCTTTGATGCAGCGGACCGCTTCTGTGAGGTCGGCGACTGGATCGCCTGGAGCCTGACCGGGCATCCTGTCGCCAGCATCTACTATCTGGGCTTTAACAACATGTGGGCGCGCGACCTCGGGTATCCGTCCCGGCAAGATCTTGACAGACTGGCTCCCGGATTTGGAAACGCGCTATACGACAAGTTCTTTCTCCCTCCTTCTGAGTTTGAGACTCCCTGCGGCTTTCTGACAGAGGAAGCCGCAGAAGAGCTCGGACTCATCCCGGGCACACCGGTCGCGACGCCTATGGGCGACGGCAACATCACAGGGCTTGTCTTTTGCAGAGCCCATCCTCATGCGATCGTATCCGTTCTCGGGACGTCGGTAGCCACTTCATTTGTCATGGACCGGCTGGTGGCTATGAGCGGGATCAACGGTGTGGTGCAGGACGGATATCTGACAGGAAAGGCATGTTACGATGCCGGAAGTCCGTGCATGGGCGATATGCTGGACTGGTTCACAAAAAGACAGGTCCCGCCGGACTACGCGGCTGCCGCCAGAGCGCATCAGGAAACCCTGCATGAATATCTGACGGAGCTGGCGGCAGAAAAATCCCCCTGGAACAACCCGCTCACGGTGCTTGACTGGTGGAACGGAAGCCGGAGTATTTTAAACGACCCGCGGCTCACCGGCTGCGTGACCGGATTCTCCCTCACGACGCAGCCGGAAGATGTGTATGGCGCGATGATCCAGGGGTGCGCCTGCAGTTACCGGAAGGCTCTGGAACATTTCGAGGCACAGGGCGCGAAGTTTGACGAGGTCATCCTGTGCGGCGGGATCGCGCAGAAGAACGCCTTTGCCGTCGGACAGTTCGCAAGCATCCTGAGACGCCCGGTTCTGGTTCCGGAATGGAAGGAGAGCGTCGCGGTCGGATCGGCTGTCCTGATCCAGAAAGCTGTCTGCAACGGGAGAAGCAGCATCGAAGATGCGCTGAACCATCACTTCCGGGAGGTCCTGCCCGACGCCGGTCATGGCGCGCAGTACGAAGCACTCTACGCCAGGTGGAGCAGACTTCACGATCTCATGGCCGGGCACCGGGATATACTGGAACCGGAGTTCTGAAAGCCTGCGGCTTCGTGAAATGCGTCCCTTACAAAGCAAAATCAAGCGGAAACCGGGATTTTCTCCCGGCTTCCGCTTTTCTTGCGCCTCTCGCGCGCGATGCGTCACAGTCTTGTCAGCAGTTCCCGAAGCTTCGCGTAGATCAGCTCGTGCCCCGCGTCGTTTGGGTGCAGGCCGTCCGGGTTGTAGCGCTCCTTTAACTCCGGGATGTTCGGATTCATGCCGCTCGTGCGGTACAGATCCAGAACCGGAAGCGCGTAGTACGCCGCGACTTCCTGTATGATATCGACGTACTCTTCCAGGCAGGCCACGCTGCGAAGCCCCAGCTCGTTGTAATCGCGGTGCTCATTCTCGCGGTGCAGCGGCGTCATGATGACGATCGGTTTCCCCGGATATTTCATGATCAGCGCGTGGTACAGATTGTGCAGTGCGCCGTAGAACGTGTCGTCTGTGCGGTCCGTGAAATGCCCGATCGCCGCGTCGCCGTGGCCGTAGTCGTTGGTGCCGCCGAAGACCGTGACGGCGTCCGCATCCGGGTCCATATCCGGCACGCGGGAAAGAAAGTAACGGTCCCACTTCGCGTGTTCCTCCGGCATCGGGACCTGCTGTCTCGCGATTCTGGTCCCGCCGATGCCGTACCCGCGGGCGATGACGCCGTCGCGCTTCTCCAGCAGTTTCCAGTACGCGTGGTCAATGTCGGATGTCCCATACGGTTCCGTGATGCTGTCACCCAGAAAATTGATCTTCGCGCCCTTGAGATTCATGATTTAGTCCTCCTCCTTATTTTTATCAGAAGTCCTTTTCGGACTTACATCGGATACATTGAAATTAGTTATGTTCAGAACATAGGCCGTCCTGCTGCTCTCGGGATTCTTCGTCAGATAGAACAGCTGAACGCAGAGTCTGCAAGATCCCCCTTCAAATCGGAATGTGCACTCCGGGCTGCTTTCTGACATCTTCCTGATCCAACCGGTCAGTCGGCGCGTGATGGATGCGTCTTCCACGCACACACAGTCTGTGCCGTCGATCTGCATGGAATTCCTCATTATTCGCAGTATCTGCGCATTGCCCCTGAGCAAGTGCAGATGGCTGCCGTCCCATTCCAGGACCGCTCTGCCAAGCCAGAGAGAAGCGTCAGCGTGAAAGAAATATCGATGGCTGAAGTCATTGGTGATGCTGACATTCACGACGGTTTGGTAATAGTCATCTATACTTCGGTTTGTAAGATCTTTCATGAACGATTTTTTCAGCAGCTCCTCCAGCGGCAGCGGTCTGCTGAAATAAAATCCCTGTATGTAGTTGATCCCCCACTGTCTCGCCAGCCAGAGCTGATCCTGCGTCTCGACGCCTTCCGCGATCATCATGCAGTCCGTCTCATGGCTGAGATCGACAATACTCTTGATGATGATCTGAGTCCTGCGGTTCGCAGAGCCGGTGAAAAACGACTGATCCAGCTTGATCCCCTCCACCTCATACTTCTGGAGCGATGAGAGGGAGGACTCCCCCACTCCAAAGTCATCCATCCACACCCGGTACCCCCGTGCGTGAAGTTCCTTTACAGCGCACTCCAGCGACTTTGCCCCCGCAAAAGCCGACTCCGTAATCTCGAACTGAATCTGCCGCTTCGGAATCCCGTGCCGGGTGACAATTCTGTCTATTTCCTCCGGCATGTCGATCACCTCGAAGTCCGTTCTGGACACATTGACATTGACAAAGAGCTTGTCCGGAAAGCTTTCTCTGTTCTCCTCAAGATTCCGGCAGACCATATCCAGAAAGTACAGATCCAGCCTGTAGACTTCTTTGATCTGTTCCAGATAGGGAATATAGTCGCCTGGCGGGATCACGCCTCTGTCCGGATCCATCCATCGGCTCAGCGCTTCAAAACCGCATACTTTCCCGCTGATCGAGCCGATGATCGGCTGATAATAAGGGATGATCCGGTTACCGGCGAGTGCATCCTGAAAATGACTGTGGATAAATGCAATCCTGTTTCTCTCTCTGTCCATCTCCGCATTGTAGAGGCAGAGATACCGGTCACCTTTGGAGACGTCCCTGACAGCGTCAGAGGCATACTTGGCCTTGAACATCCCGGTGATAAAATCAACGGGAGAATCGGAGACAAGATGATGATAGACTCCGATCCGCAGGATGACCGGGCGCTGGGTTCCCATGCGGGCAGTCTCTTCCTGAATACTGCGCATTCGGATGACGAATTCGTTCTCCGGTGTTGTGGAAAGCAGGACAAAGTGATCCACTTCCCGGTTGACAAGCGCAGCATTCGGAAAATATTTCTGAATAATCCGGCTGATCTGCTCCAGCACCTCATGTCCCCTGCGATAGCCGGCTGCCTCATTGATCTCCGAGTACTGGTTGATATTCATATATGCGATGCACCAGTCTTTTCCGGAAAGCTGTGCCTGGTCGAACGATCTGGCAACCTCATCCGTGCTTTTCAGCATCTCGAGAGCGGATGCACTGGCTTTGATCATCTGTACAGAATTCGCATCCTGGACGCGGATGCTGCCGAGAATTTTCTCGGTTTCATTATTCTTGGCCTGATACAGATAGCTGTCCGCAATGCGGATCAGATTCCGGAGTTCATCTTCGGTGTGCGGGATTCCTCTGCAGAATCCGATACTCACGGAAAGGTGCATGTTTCCATCATGTTCTTCATGAATACTCTGAAGTTTCCGGCAGAAGCTCTCCGCGTCCTGATCCGTGGAAATGATCAGGAATTCATCTCCTCCGTACCGATAGCACCGCTCGCCTTCTGCTTGAAAAGCTGTTCTGATGACATCTCCCAGCAGCTTCAATGCTCTGTCTCCGTAATCGTGGCCATACGTGTCATTCAGATTCTTAAACGTGTCCACATCCAGCAGCGCTACGCAGAGATCATGATTCAGATACCCCGAATAATCGTTTCGGAGGGCGGTGCGGTTCAGCAGCCCGGTGAGTCCGTCCGTGCGGCTGCTTTTATACAGTTCATCTTTCCGCCGCTCAATGGAGAATTTCGTATTTTCATACTGAAGGAACATCCTCCAGCGCGCCTCATTTACAGTACCGCATATGATATGAAGTGCGATAAGATCGACAAGATCCTGCCAGGCGATCTGATTGGGGATCGTGTGCAGCACCAGGATCATACTCACGATATTGACTGCCGCGTTTCGGAAAAACACAATCCCGTCTGTGTTCGGCAGCAGATAGATTATCGACGTGACAAGAATGTACTCGAAGAAAAAGCTGCTTCCTGCCTGTGTTGTATAAAATGTCATACTGGCAAGGACCATATTGATCCCCATAAACCAGTAAAAAAAGCTCTGGTGGCGCCTCCGGTGATCCGTTTTGAGCAGCCTCCGCTCCCGCAGGATAAACAGCAGAGATATGAAATTGACGACAAAAATCAGGAAATACACGAATAAGGCGATGTTACTGCCAACCTGCGCTCCCCCGGCAAAAGGGGCTGCCGTTCCGATCATCCCGATGAATGACAGAATGCAGAGCAGAGCTCCCGCAGCCGTGCAGAAATACAGATTGTGGCTGTAATAATTTTCCTGTATAGGCTGAGGCTGCCGGTAGATGGCATTATCAAAAGTTATATATCTTTTTATGGAAGATAATACATTGTTCATAGCAATAACCCGCCCTGTAGTATTTCAGCTTGCCAGGGACAGCAGACCATCTGCCGCCCCGTATTCCTCCTCCTACAATAAGGTTGTGGG
>DGVL01000097.1 GCA_002394965.1 Lachnospira sp. UBA4285 | reverse complement strand
GGTTCCGACGCCTGGGGCGCCTGAACCAATCACAACAGGAACGAGGACAGACACTTGAGAACATACAATGATCTGACCCTGATGACCCGGAAGAGGCTGATGCAGGCGGAGATCCCCGGCTATCAGCTGGAATCGAGACTTCTTGTGGCTCATGCTGCCGGAAAACCGGTAGCCGAGCTGCTACGGGATTTAAACCTCTATACCACAGAAGAAGTGGTGGACCGGGTTTCGTCCTATGTGGACCGTCGTCTTGCCGGAGAACCGGTGGCCTATATTACCGGCACATGGGAATTCTATGGTCTGCCGATGGTGATCACACCGGATGTGCTGATTCCCCGCATGGACACCGAGGTTCTTATTGACGCGGTTAAAGAGTTTCTCACCGGCCGGAAAATGGACGCGCGGGTACTGGACCTCTGCTGCGGCAGCGGCTGTATTGCCTGTGCGATTGCCAAAGAGCTTCCGGCGACAAAGCTGGTGGCGGTGGATATCAGCGCCAGCGCTCTGCAGGTCTGCCGGGAGAATGTGACCATGAACCGCCTGAACTCCCGTGTACTCTGCCTGCAGGCGGATGCCCTGGCCTCTCCCCCCATGGGGATGGGGCAGTTTGATGTGATCGTTTCCAATCCCCCCTACATTGCCAGCGGCGAGATTATGGGCCTGGATCCCTCTGTGCGCGACCACGAACCCATCTGGGCGCTGGACGGCGGTGAAGACGGGCTGAAGTTCTACAAGGGAATCATCAAGTACTGGCGCTCCGTGCTGAAGCCCGGCGGCCTGATCTTCTTTGAGGTCGGCGAGGGCGAAGCGGAACCTGTGCGCGCCATGCTTCTGGAAGGCGGTTTCGCCGAGGCTGAGTTCCGCCAGGACAGCGGTGGTACCGACCGTGTGGTCATCGGGCGGCTGGAAGAATAATAAACAAGCTGTAAAGCTCCACAAAAAATGAGGATTGAGGATAAAAACCATGCCCCCAAAGCAGAGGAAAAGAATCCGCTGCTGGAAAAAGCGGTCAGCCTGCTGAGTTTCCGGGCACACTCGCGGAAGGAACTGGCCGACAAGCTGAAGCAAAAGACCGGCTGCGGGGATACGGAGCTGGATGAAGTGCTGAACCGCCTGGAAGAACTCGGCTTTCTGAACGACAGGACCTATGCCGCCTCGGTGGTGCGCAGCTGTGTCCGCAAAGGATACGGAGCAAAGCGGGCTCTGTCAGAGCTCTCCCGAAGAGGAGTACCGAAAGAGCTCCGTGAGGAGGCCTTGGAAGAGATGCCGCAGATGGCCGGCACACTGGAGCGGCTGATCCGCGCCAGGCTTCGGAACCCGGATGACCGGGACGAAGTGCGGAAGGTATCGGCAGCCATGTCCCGCCGCGGCTATTCCTGGGACGAAATCCGCCGGGCACTGGAAAATGTGCAATGCTCATGGAGCGATGAGGAATAAGAAACAGGAACGTAGAATGAGAGAACAGTTCGGTCAAAAAACATTTTCTCTTGTTTCGCTGGGATGCGCCAAGAACCTGGTGAACAGCGAACAGATGCATCATCTGATGCGCGAGGCCGGGTTTACGCCTGTGGCGGACTCCGATGGGGCGGACCTGGCCATTATCAATACCTGCGGCTTTATCGACGCAGCCAAATCCGAGGCCATCGACTGTATCCTTGAGCATGCCCAGCTCAAAGCGGAGGGCAGACTCGGCGGCATCATTGTGACAGGCTGCCTTTCCGAGCGCTATCAGGACGAAATCCAAAAGGAGCTTCCCGAGATTGACGCTGTACTCGGGGTCGGAAGCTTCGGCGAGATTGTAAAGGCGGCCGAAGCGGTCCTGTCCCATCGGAACTACCGTGCCTTCGGAGACCAGAGTGCTCCTGTGGATGAGACTCCTCGGGATGTCTCCACCGGTCCGGGCTGGGCCTGGCTGCGGATTGCGGAGGGCTGTGACAACTTCTGCGCCTTCTGCGCCATTCCGTTTATTCGCGGAAGATATCGCTCCCGAGATCTGGAAGCTGTTGTCCGCGAAGCCGAGGATCTGGTGGCTTCGGGTGTGAAGGAGCTCATTGTAATTGCCCAGGATATCACCCGCTACGGCACGGACCGGTACGGAAAACGCTGTCTTTCGGAACTGATCCGCCGTCTTTCGGAGATTCCGGAACTGCGCTGGATTCGGCTCCACTATCTCTACCCGGATCAGTTTGACGATGAGCTGATTGACGAGATCGCCCGCAACAGCAAGGTTGTAAAGTATCTGGACATTCCGATCCAGCATATCAACAACGACATTCTGAAACGGATGAACCGGCGCGGAACCGGAGATGAGATCCGTGTTCTGCTGCAGACCCTTCGGCAAAGAATACCGAATCTGGTGCTGCGGACCAGCCTCATCACGGGACTCCCCGGTGAGGGTGAGGCCGAATTTGAGGAACTGCTGAACTACTTAAAAGAAGCCAAGATTGAGCGGGTCGGTGTATTCCCCTTCTCTCCCGAAGAAGGGACCCCGGCAGCGCGCATGGAACACTGCGACGCCGAGGAAGCTTCCCGGCGCGCCGATCAGGTACTTGAACTGCAGGGGCAAATCCTGGACGCATTTGCCGAGGCGCAGGTCAACCGGGAGCTGGAAGTTCTGATCGAAGGCCCATGGGAAGAGGACGGCGGTCTGATGGTCGGACGGACCTGGGCCGATTCGCCC
>DGVL01000113.1 GCA_002394965.1 Lachnospira sp. UBA4285 | reverse complement strand
ATGGCGATGCTCCGTCAGCAGGTCACCGATCTGCTCGACAAGGGCAGAATGGAAACCACCGTCACGCGCGCCAAGGAGATCGCTCCGATGGCCGAGAAGATGATTACCCTTGGCAAGGCGAAGGATCTGGCATCCTATCGTCAGGCTCTGAGCTTCATCACCAGAGAAGATGTTGCCAAGAAGGTTTTTGATGAGGTCGCTCCGAAGTATGCCGACCGCAACGGCGGCTACACCCGCATCACCCGCATCGGCGCCCGTCGCGGCGACGCTGCCGAGATGGCGGTTATCGAACTCGTCTGATCTGAAAGAAAAAAGAAGTCCCCCGACCGGAAGCGGCCGGGGGACTTTCCGTAATGGGAGAATTGACGATGAAGAAAACGATTACAACCCTGCTCTTCGATTTCGACGGAACGGTGTTTGATACCGTGGAGGGAATCACAAAGAGCATTCAGTACGCACTCCGCAAGCACGGAAGAGATGCCGAGCTTGAGGAACTGCGCTGCTTTGCCGGGCCGCCGCTGGTGGACAAGTTTATGGAGGTCTACGAGGTCTCAAAAGAAGAGGCGGAACAGCTTGTAACGGATTTCCGGGAGCGCTATGTCCCGATCGGCGTATATGAGTCGAGCCCCTTCCCGGGAATCCGCGAGCTCCTGGAGGCGGTCCGCACGGCGGGAAAGAAGACGGCCATTGCGACCTCCAAACCGCAGGCGCTTGCCGAGCTGCTGCTTCAGCGCGCCGGGCTCCGGGACCTCTTTGATGTGGTGGTCGGAAGCGGAGGCGGCGTGAACAATGACGCCAAATGGCAGATCGTCACCCGGGCGATGGAGCTCTGCGGGTCAAAGCCGGAAGACTGTGTCCTTGTCGGAGATACGAAGTATGACGTGGAGGGCGCGAAGAAGTGCGGCATTCCCTGTATCGGGGTACGCTGGGGCTATGCAGCCGAAGGCGAACTGGAAGCCGCCGGTGCCGCTGCGATTGTGGAGACACCGGGGGAGATAATAGGAGTACTGAGAAAAGATATATGAATGCGACGTGTCCTTAATTTGTATTTTTCCTGATCCACTTATATGTATTATCTACTAAGTAGTCATTTTTCCTTTTATCTTCGGTGAACCAGTTGCCGACATCATACCATGCGTAATAATCATCGATTTCACTGATTGCACCAATTTTATAAGAGGAATAGTTTATAGGGGTAATCCCAGAAGAGTTAGCGACGTAATAGAACTTGTAAAATTTACCATCGCTAAACCGCTCATCATCTGATAAAGCCTCTATCATCTCTTCTCCCAAGGAAAAGTATGTTCTTCCAGGTGATAAGCTTTTATATCCAACCCCACTGGTCACAATCACATCTTCCGTATTGAATTGTATAACTTCTAATTTGGGAGAGTTCATTTTTTTCATATTCATATCTCCAAGACTCAAGTAAAAAACAATTCTTTGTAATATATTGTAATCAATTTGCAACTAAATTCAAGCCCCGGAAATTATTTTGTTTAGCTGCATAAAAACGACATATCAAATTTGTCAATAATGCCGAAAGCGTCACGCTCAAAATCGAGTGTGACGCTTTCAGCATCTCTGGACAGTGATGAAATGTAACAAATATCAAGTATTATTTCGCATCCCGTTCCAGGAGACGAGAGCGGCTTCAGGCTTCATATTGCAGAAGAGTCGGTAGAAGTGGGTGCAGTCTCCCAGCGCCCTGATCAGGCTCATGGTTTTCTGCATCGTGAGGGAATCGCGGGAACGGTAGCTTTGCTGCAGAAGCAGGGGAGCGGCTTCCCGGAAGGATATTTCTTTGATCCGGTTTTCCACCCCGCGATTGAGAAAGCAGATGGCACGCAAGGGAACGATACCATTCCGGTTCAGACTCTCTTTGCCGGACCATGGTGTTCCGCAGACTTCACAGATGCCGTCTCTGAGCCTGAGAAGCGGCTTGTCTCCGTTTACCACATAGGCTCCCGGCACCTGCTCCAGCCACAGCCGGGTATGGGTGGTCTTGCCGGTGCCGGAGGGCGCGGTGAAGAGAAAAGCTTCCACCCCGACCGCGACAGCAGAGCCGTGCATCAGCCAGGCGTTGTATTCCGGCATCCGGGCGGCAATCTTCCGATAGACGGCCAGGGTTTCCAGATAGGGTTCGGGATAGAGAAAAGCAGGCTTTCCTTCCAGCGCCGCTTCACGCAGAGACTTTTCCTGCTCAAAGCGGATGTCCTCCGGCCTTGTCTCGACCCGGAAAGAAAGCTCCGCCCTGTCAGAGAGATAGTCCCTGCAAAGGTGAAAAATCTCGTCATACAGGCTGCGGATGCCGATGGCCTGACCGGCAAGGCTGATTTGAAACTCCCTCATGGTACGATCAGAAGCCCTTCGCGGACAAGCTGGTTCAAAAAGGCGGCAAGCTGCTCGCCGATCTCCCGGTCATCGGAATCGGGATAGCGTTCCCGGAGAATCCGATGCACCGTTTCCGGGGTGGTGTCTTCTTTCAATAGGTCCAGAATCTCGGCGGAGACGTCGTTCATCCGCAGCATTCCGTTAAACTGTTCCGCATTCTCCCCGACCGGAACGGCCATATACTCTCCGTCCATCTCCATGACCGAAAACTCATATCGAAGTTTCATCGTATCAACCTCACTGTTGGGTCAGAATCAATGAATATCCACAATGCGGCGGAATCCGTATTCACAGGCGCCCGCCAGCAGCGCCGGAAGCAGCGTGAAGGCGAACACGGCAACGCCGCCGAAGTTCAAAACAAGGGAAGCAGGCCTCTCACCGAAGAGAGTCAGCAACAGAGGGAGGAAAAAACCAACCGGCTGATGAAAGGCATAGATAAAACGGGAGAGACAGCGGGCATGGCGGAATACGGCGCCCAGTTCCTCCTCCGGATGAGCCAGTGCGATGCAGCAGAGGGAAAAGGCGATGAGGCCGTAGCCGATCATGTGTCCTACATAGACCAGCTTCCCCGTATAGGAGAGAAGCATGATCTCCGCAAGGGCCAAAACAACCCCAAGAATCAGAAGGCCTCCCCAAAGCAGGGGATTGATCAGAAAGAGACGATCGGAGTGCCGCCGGAGCAGGGCTCCCAGCAGCAGATAGGGGAGCGCCCGGGTAACGGCGTTGGCGGGGATATAGGAATAGCCCAGAAGATTCAGCTTGATCAGACCGGCAAATTCCCCACTGAGAAGCATCAAAACCGTTGTCAGAATGAAAAGCGGAAGCATAAGAAAAGGCAGATGTCCCTTCCAGTCCAGGAGCCACAGAAGCACCCAGGCGTAGAACAGGGACTGAATGAACCAGAGGCACTCCCCGGTCTGAAAAGGCCAGACGCAGAGCACGACAAAGTTGAAGAGCACGCGTTTTGTCGGGACATCGCCAAGCCAGTCGCCGCCCTGCAGGGTGAAGACCAGGGCGTTCAGCCCAAGATAGAAAAGCGTAAGGACCAGAAAGAAAATTCCCGTCGAACGGATTGCACGGAGAAGCTTTCCGTGACGCTCGTCATCGTCTTCATCCAGGACAAAGAAACCGCAGAGAATATAAAACGCCAGGGGAGCG
>DGVL01000139.1 GCA_002394965.1 Lachnospira sp. UBA4285 | reverse complement strand
TCATGTCCTTGACCTTCATGAGACGCGCCTGTGTGCTTCTTTCATTTTCATCCAGTTTCATCGTAATGTAGCGGATGTTCTCTTCCATCTCCGGAATCATGACGTGTTCCAGAGCGTTGACGCGGCGTCTGGTCTTCTCGATCTCAGAGGCCATAAGCTGGCAGGATTTCTCCACCTCTGCCAGCCGGATCATGTCCGGCATGACACTCGCCAGCTCCTGCACCGCATCGTCAAGATCTCCGCTCGTGAACGCCATTCCGTATGAATAGATGTCATTCTTGTCCGGCGTCCGTGTTTTCAGTGTATAGACGGGAATCTCAACACTCATGATGTTCCGGTCCCCTTCCGCCAGCTGAACTTCCTGTCGGGGCGCCATGAAAGCCACGCGCACCGCTTCCTCTGACATGGCCGACTTGCTCATGGCAAACTGGCGGTTGGCGGCCGTGATACCGGCCTCAACTTTCCGACGCAGCTGCATGTTCTCTCTCACCATGATAAGAAACTGGCGCATAAGCTCGTCGCGCTTGTCCTTCAGGAGTTTATGTCCGCGTCTGGCGGTATTCAGTTTGTTTTTGAGCCTTGTCAGCTCCATTCGGGTCGGATTGACCGTTGTACCTGCCACCGCCATTCACCTTACTTTCTGTCGTAATACTTGTCAAGGTATTCTTCTTTGATACGCTTAAGCTCTGTCCGCGGCAGAATCCGCAGAAGTTTCCAGCCCGTATCCAGTGTCTCCTCGATACTGCGGTCCGTACGGTAGCCCTGTGATACATACTCCTGCTCAAAGGCATCGGAGAACTTCGCGTACAGCTTGTCGACATCTGTCAGAGCCGCCTCGCCGAGGATCGTCATCAGCTCCTTTGCGTCCTTACCACGCGCATATGCGGCGAACAGCTGATTCATCGTATCGGCGTGGTCCTCACGGGTCTTGCCCTTTCCGATACCCTTGTCCTTCAGACGGGACAGGGACGGGAGCACGTCAATCGGCGGCTCAATGCCTTTTCGGTACAGATCTCTTGAGAGAATGATCTGACCCTCGGTGATGTATCCGGTCAGATCGGGGATCGGATGCGTCTTGTCATCTTCCGGCATCGTCAGAATCGGGATCAGCGTTATCGAGCCTTTTTTGCCCTTCTGCCGACCTGCTCTTTCATAGAGGGAAGCCAGATCGGTGTACATATACCCCGGATATCCACGTCTTCCCGGGACCTCTTTGCGGGCTGCGGAGATCTCTCGCAGCGCGTCGGCATAGTTCGTGATGTCTGTCATGATGACCAGTACATGCATGTCCTTCTCGAATGCCAGATACTCGGCCGCTGTCAGCGCCATGCGAGGAGTCGCGATACGCTCGACGGCCGGGTCATTAGCGAGGTTCATGAAAAGAACCGCTCTGTCCAGCGCTCCCGTCTCACGGAATGAATTCTTGAAATACTCAGCCTCTTCAAATGTGATGCCCATCGCCGCGAAAACAACGGCAAATGGTTCGTCCGTCCCGACAACCTTTGCCTGTCTGGCAATCTGAGCCGCCAGCTGGGCATGCGGGAGACCAGACGCCGAGAAGATCGGCAGCTTCTGCCCGCGGACCAGTGTGTTCAGTCCATCGATCGCGGAAATACCGGTCTGAATGAATTCCTCCGGGTATGCGCGGGCCGCCGGATTCATCGGGAGACCATTGATATCCTTCCGCTCATCCGGGAGAATATCTGGCCCGCCGTCAATCGGATTGCCCAGTCCGTCGAACACTCTGGACAGCATGTCCTCCGACACGCCCAGCTCCATACCTCTCCCGAGGAACCGGACCTTGGATGTCTGCAGGTTGATGCCGGCAGAATTCTCAAAAAGCTGCACCAGTGCATTTCCGCCGTCGATCTCCAGAACTCTGCATCTGCGGCGCTCACCATCCGCCAGCTCGATCTCTCCAAGTTCATCGTACGCAACGCCCTCGACGCCGCGGACAAGCATCAGCGGTCCTGCGATTTCCTGAATGGTTCTGTATTCCTTGGCCATCAGAGCGCCTCCTTTTCATCTTCCGCTTCCGCCATTTCCTTGTCCAGTTCTCTGACGACGGTCTCGTACTGGGCATCAGCCTCTTTCTCCGCTACATACTTGAAACGTCCGATTTCTTCCCGGACGGGCATTGATACAAGCTTCTCAGCCGATGCCCCACGCTTCAGAGCTTCCTCGGCATCGTCATACCACTTCAGAATCAGGAGCATCAGCTTGTGCTGCTTGTGGAGTGACGTATAAGTGTCGGTCTCATGGAATGCATTCTGATGCAGGTAGTCCTCACGTATGGACCTGGCCGCTTCCATCGTGATGCGGTCCGGCGCGGAGAGGGCATCCATTCCGACCATCTGTACCATCTCGTTCAGCCGGGATTCCTCATGCAGTATGAGCATCAGACGTCCGCGCAGCTTCATCCACTCGCCGCCGGTCCGCTCGTCGAACCATCTTCCGAGAGATTCCAGGTACAGTGAGTAGGAGGTCAGCCAGTTGATCGCCGGGAAGTGGCGCTTGTAGGCGAGCTGCGAGTCGAGACTCCAGAATACCTTAACAATTCGAAGGGTAGCCTGCGTGACTGGTTCGGATATATCACCGCCAGCCGGTGAAACGGCGCCGATAACCGAAA
Organism: Lachnospira sp. UBA4285; assembly: GCA_002394965.1. Classification (GTDB taxonomy): domain Bacteria; phylum Bacillota; class Clostridia; order Lachnospirales; family Lachnospiraceae; genus UBA4285. Next base: position 12,102 of record DGVL01000139.1, on the reverse strand, counting down.
GGGCCCCTTCCTGCGGGTGGCTTCCAAGCGTCTTGACACGGCCTGCGCGCTCATAGAACTGCGCCAGACGGGATGAGAGGTACGCCGGATATCCTTCCTCGCCTGGCATCTCTTCCAGACGCCCGGACATCTCACGCAGAGCCTCAGCCCAGCGAGACGTGGAATCGGCCATCAGTGCGACAGAATATCCCATGTCACGGAAATATTCCGCGATGGTAATGCCGGTGTAAATGGAAGCCTCGCGGGCTGCCACGGGCATATCCGAAGTATTGGCAATCAGCACGGTTCTTTCCATCAGGGAATGTCCCGTCTTCGGATCTTTCAGAGCCGGGAATTCATTCAGCACGTCCGTCATCTCATTGCCGCGCTCTCCGCAGCCGATATATACGACGATGTCAGCGTCGGCCCACTTGGCCAGCTGGTGCTGTACGACTGTCTTGCCAGAACCGAACGGCCCCGGCACCGCCGCGACACCGCCCTTGGCAATCGGAAACAGAGTGTCAATGACACGCTGACCGGTGATGAGCGGCTGATCCGGCGAAAGCTTTGTCCTGTACGGGCGCTCTCTGCGGACCGGCCAGCGCTGCAGCATCGTCAGCTCATGAACTTTTCCGGCATCATCCGTCAGCTTCGCGACGACATCCGTCACGTGAAAATCGCCTTCCTGGATCTCAGTCACCGTTCCCTTGAGAAGCGGCGGAACCATGATTTTCTGGACAACAATAGCCGTTTCCTGCACTGTTCCGAGGCAGTCTCCGCCTGTGACCACATCACCAGCTTTGACTGCCGGTGTAAAGTGCCACAGCGGATCACGCTTCAGAGCAGGCACTGATACACCGCGCTCCAGAAGGTTATTGCCCGTAACTTTCATGATGTCGTCAAGCGGTCTCTGAATGCCATCATAGATACTGCCTATCAGACCGGGCCCCAGCTCTACGCTCATCGGCTCGCCGGTGGACTCAACCGGTTCGCCCGGCGCCAGTCCGGCCGTTTCCTCATAGACCTGAATCGACGCTTCGTCTCCGTGCATCTCGATTATCTCGCCGATAAGGCGCTGTCTGCTGACCCGGACAACATCGTACATATTCGCACCGCCCATGTCACTGGCGACAACCAGCGGTCCGGCAACTTTCTTAATTACTCCGGTTACTCCCATGCTATCCTCTCTCGTCATCTGTCTCGTTCGCATTGTCACTGCCGCTGAACAGGATGTCCGACCCAACGGCCTGTTCGACGGACTTCCTGACATTGGCAATCCCGTCGCCTGTATTGCCGGAGATCCCGGGGATCAGAATAACGGTCTTTCCCGGAACAGACCGGCAGTTCTCGATTTCTTTCGGAATTCTTTCGGCAAGCCATTCGGTGATATACACGACGCCATATCCGCTTCCAAACAGCTGCTCGAGCTGCTTGCCGGCCGTCTGTGCATTCATCTCATCAAAGCGGAATGTATCCATCCCAAGCGCGCCGAAGCCGTAAATACTGTCCCAGTCTCCCATGACTGCCACTTTAAGCATACGTCAGCCTGATCCTTTCCCGGATGTAGTCTTCCGGAAAATGGTTTCTCTTTCCGGAAAGAATAATCCGAAGGCTCCGGATTTCTGTCTCTGTCGCAAGAATGTAAGCAGCCAGCGGCCCCAGGCCGAAGGAGTTGTGCCTCTGCGGTCGGATAGCCTCAATCAGGCGGTCATCACAGCGCCGCTCAAACTGGGCCATGCTCTTCTTCAGGATATCGACGTCCGCGTGGTACGGTGTCCGGTTCAGGACATCAAAGACGGCATCTTCTCCTCTGGCTGCCGCTTCGCCAAGCTCTTTAACATCCAGCGTGTCACAGGGAACCAGTGCCATCTTCATAAAGTCCAGCGGCTTTCCAATCCGCGCGGCTCTGACAGCGATCTTGATGTCAGACGTCGCCACGGTCAGCTCTCCGTAACGGTTAAGGATTTCGTTCTCAGACTTCTTCCCCGCCGCCCGGATCGCCCGCAGCGCACCGGCATCAACGATGACATCACACAACTGCCCGTCACGGGTTGATAGGAGCGTATCCGTTGCCTCTCTGGTGACAGTGCTCATCGACTCCGGAAGATCTGCAAACCTGCGGTTGTCGATTTTGTCCTGAATCCACTTCGGGTCCAGAGTCCCACGCGCCGCGAAAATTCCCGGATGCGTCCCGGCAATACAGGATTCCTTGATTGCTGCCTTCAGGTTGTGAAAGTCATTTTTGTAAAAGAAAACATTAAAAACTGAGATGTCGCCCAGCAGTTCGCGCATGAACGCCCACGTCTCGTCTTCCTTCCGGCTGAAGATCTCCTCCGCTTTCATGCCGTCGGAGCCCCACCCGTGCTCATAGAGCATCTTCAGTGCCGAGTGCTCGTCCTTTGCAGCGGCAAGCTGATCCATGAATCCTGCATCGAGAAGATCCTTCTCATGCGTGCGCACTCTGGCGACAGCGTATATATATTTCGTATCCGCCATAGAGTCACGCTTCCTCTCTGAACAGAATCTCCCTGCAGATGTCCCGGAATTCCGCCTCCCGTTCCGCAAAAACTGCGTCAAAGGTACAGTCCTCTTCAACACCGCCGTAATCCAGGATAAATCCGCCGCGGACAGGCTCCTCAGCTTCATCCAGAGTAAGCTCTGCCCCATCTGGAAGCGCAGTCTTCAGTCTTTCCATGAAGTCCTGTGGCATTCTGTCCAGGTCCTTCCGGCCAAACAGCATCCTGCCGCTTCGCTTTTCCGCGGCAGAAACAGCCATCGAAAGACAAAGGTCAAAATATTCTTTCACCGGCAGAGCCTCGGCGCTCTCCCTGGCTTTCTTCAGCGCATCATGCAGGATGTCCTGCCTTGCTGCGAGCAGCATCTGCCGTCTTGCCAGCGCCTGCGCCGAAACTTGTCTTCTCGCAAGATCCTGCGTCTGCCGTTTCGTCTCCGCCCGGATTTGCCGCACTGTTTCATCGGCATCTCTCCTGGCATCCGCCAGGATCTGGTCAGCCTTCTTCTGTGCAGCATCCGTTTTATTCCCTGCTGCCATCCGAGCTTCTTCTTCTATATCAGCAAGGATTTTCTCAAGGCCCGCCATGGCTCAAGCCGCCACTGAGGAAAGGCCAAAGATTGCGAGGATGCTGATGAGGAGCGCCAGGATGGCATAGGTCTCAACCATGGCCGGGAAAATCATGGATTTACCGAACTGGTCCGGGCTCTTGCTGATCATGTTGATGGAAGCTACCGCCGCATTAGCCTGCTGAATAGCTGAGATGAGGCCTACAAGCGCCATCGGAAGGCAGGCCGCGAAGTACATGAGGCCCTTACCCGTTGAAAGCGCGGTCGCGCTGCCACCCATAACACCGATCTGACTCAGCGTGATGAAGCCGATCAGAAGACCGTAGATGCCCTGTGTGCCAGGGAGAAGCTGGAGTACCAGCACACGGCCGAAGAGATCCGGCTGATCCGTCGTGACACCGGCTGCAGCCTGTCCGGCTCTGCCGACGCCGATTGCCGATCCGATCCCGGAAAACAGTGCTGCGCAGACAGCGCCCAGAATTGCGAAGAACAGTCCCATGATTAAACATCCTCCTTAATCGTGAAATACTTTGTTTCATCAGAAAACGGCGTGAACTTTTTGCCGCCGCCTTCATAAAACTTACCGAAGAATTCAACATACTGCAGGCGGTTCGTGTGAACATAGGCACCCAGGGCATTGATCAGGATATTCAGAGTATGCCCGATGACGAATACCACAATGAACACAATTGCTCCGACTACACCGCCGCCCAGCATACTGCCCATCTTGTTGAACACACTGGCGATTACTCCTGTAGCCAGCCCGAGTGCCAGAAGACGCGAGTAGCTGAGAATGTCGCTCAACCAGCTCGTAATCCCGTACAGGGAATAAAGTCCCTTGAGTATCCTCTTGAACCAGTTTCTGGATTCCCTTCCTCCCGTGAGGATAATGCCGACAGCTCCGATAATGGCGATGATCTCTGCCGGTGTCCGAAATGCCGCCGGAAGCGGTGCGGAGAGCCCGAGCATGACGGTTACCATCGATGCCGTCAGAAGAATCACGACAACGCCAGCCACCAGCATGTACCAGAACACAGCGTCAAAGATCGCGCCCTTCACATCTTTCGTGCGGATGCAGTTGTAGAGCTTTGCGCCAAGCCCCACAAAAAGGTGTATCAGTCCCACGCCAAAGCAGAATCCCATCATGCGGATCGGATTGTCAAGCGGCGCAAACCAGATCGGGTTCAGCGCGATATCCGGCCGGTTGAAGAACGTCGCAGCGATCACGTTCACAGCATCTCCGAAGAATGAACCCTGCATGAATCCCCAGAACGTCGTGGAGATTCCGCAGTAAAAGAACATCTGAAAGAACTTCCTCGTCCCCTCCGGCGGGTTCTTCATTTTCTTCAGCGCTGCCGCGCTGAATACCGTCATGATGATGCCATATGCGGCATCTGATAGCATCAGTCCGAAAAGTACGTAGTAGAACAGCGCCACAAGTTTGCTCGGATCAAAGTCGTTCTTGCCCGGGAGAGAATAACTCTCGACTACCGGCTCAACAGCTCCGAAAAACGATCCCCTGTTGTGAAGCCGCACCGGCGGGTCCTCCGTGTCCTCAGGATCCCGGAATTCACAGACGCAGTCGAAATTCTCCGACAGCTCCTTTTCAAGCGCAGGAGCGTCTTCTGCTGCCATCCAGCCGTCCAGCAGGAACGTCTTGCCAGACTGGGCAAGCCCCGAGATGACATCATACTTATCCGCGCGGACATGATAATAGTCGACCGCGAACTTAAGCTCTGTCTTTCTGTCTGCAAATGCAGCTATCTGGCTCCGGATCTCGGCAATTCTTGCCCGTTTTGCCTCTTCCTGTCTGTCCAGCTTCTTCATCTCCGACGCCGGGATACCAACACTGTCCGGTGCTTTTGAGAAGCCGCTCTCTCTCAGCTGTACCATCACAGCTTCCGAATCTTTTTTCTCACAGACGACCGTCACACATGTCTGCTGCTGTGTCGATGAGAGGATCCGGACTTCCACCGGTTCCTTAAAACTCTGCGCCAGGGCTCTGACATCCACTCTTGAGGGAAATGTTCCCGCAAAGAAACTCGTCGTCTTTGTCCCCTGAAAATTCAGTGGAACATCCAGCTCCTTCCACGGGTCCAGTGCTATCCTGCGCGCCTCGATTTTCGGGATATCCGCCTCACATTCTGCTTTTTCCCGCGCAAGATCCAGGATCTGCGTCACCATGGCCATGATCTCATCCCGATGGCTAGTCATCTCCTGGAACTGTTTCACCGGCATGTCTTCCCTGCCCGTCAGCAGCGAATCCAGCATTCCCTGTGTTTCCGGCGCTTCTTTTAAAACCGCGCTCAGTGCGTCGGAAGCCTTTTTGGAGTACTGTCTGAATCCGAGGGAGGCCGACGTGCGATCCTCCGTCTGGAAATAATCCCCTTCCTTCACGCTGCCCGGAACGACCTGTACCGTGCCGTGCAGCTGAAGTGTCTCCAGAATCGCTTTTCTGTCTCTTTTCAACGCGCAGATGAAGACGTGCTTCATCGCTACCTTAGCCATATTTCTCCTTTCCGCATCTGAAGCCGGCAGACATATAACTCTCTCTTTGTCAGCCGCCCATCGCCTTAAGGACTGCGCTCACCGCTTCCTGCATTCGGCCTTGCGCAGCTTTTCTCAGCTCTTCCGCCTCCTTTTCAGCCTCCTGTTTTGTCCGTGAGAGTTCCTGTTCCATCCGCTTTTTCTCTGCGTTCAGACTCTCCCGGCGCTCGTTTTCTGCTTTCTCTTTCTCTGTCTTCAGCAGTCCGGCCGCTTCTTTCTCAGCATCTGAGACGATTTTCTGGGCCTTTGCCGCCGCTTCCATCTCCAGCGCTTCCGCCTTTCCCTCGGCGCTGCGGATCTGCTCGATAACCTCTTTCTGCATTTAAGCACCTCTGCTGGCATACGTATTTGTTGGAATTGATTATATCATATTCTTCAGCCGGATTACGAACGGAATCTGTGGCAAATGCAGCAAATGCATTCATCGGTCACGGCTGCTGCGCCTGACCGCCGTTTTCTTCCGTCCCGTCCGGATATTCGGTCACCTCACCGGTCCCGGGATTCACAGATATCCCGTTGACACTCAGGTTCTCATCGATACGGATGACCAGATAGACTTCTCCGTCGATCTCGCGTGTCTGCAGCAGATCGCTGTCCTCCGGCCTTACATGCACGACAACGGAGGGTGTTCTGACGACCATGTCTTTGCTCTTTGTCAGATTCGTCATGGCCAGCTGCTGTCCCTCGCCCGCCTGCATCTCGAACTGCTCTTCGAAGGTCTCCAGCTTCTCTTCCGGGACGCCGCTTTTCTCCAGAACTCTCCTCGCCTCTTTCCGGTCGATGGACGGAACCTTTTCTCTGTTCTCCGTCTTCTGTTCATTCTGAAGTTCCCTGAGATTGTCGTCGATCCTCTTGGCCACTTCAAAATCGATGTCATCTCCGACCGTCGCTTTCACAATGTCACAGAAGACATCTTTCTGCTCCGAAGCTCCCAGAGTCCGGCGGCAGCCAAGAATGTTCTCCAGGAATCCACTCTGCAGGTCGTTGGCATTCCTGGAATAAAACTGAAGACTGTCTTCGTCGCTGGTCCTGTCATTGAAAGCCGGGAACAGAAATCCGCAGACAGGCGCATCCACAACCATCGAAAGGTTCAGATCGCGGAACCGCTTCAGTTCACTGTCAAATGCCAGTCCTCCCTTTTCCGGACTGACAGGGCAGACCGCGCAGATAATATAGCGGAACACTTCCTCCGAATTCTCAGAGTCGCGGATACCATCCTCCGTGACTACCGGAAGATCATAAGCATGCCAGGCAAGCAGTATCAGGAAATTGCCCTTTATCGCCAGGCTGGAAGCGGTTTTTGTAAAAAAATCCTGCAGGGCGGCGTCATCCTTCAGTTCACTGTCCCGCAGTGAAAGAAGCAGTCCGCGGCCACCGTCCGGAGCGTAAGCATCATCGGAGAATCCCGGATTGATCTGATTCTTTCCCGGTGTTCCGGACAGTACTCTCCGGAAGATCTCAAAATACTTGAGCCTCTCCGCCACTCTCAGGCTTTCCAGGTCCTCTTTTGCGCAGACGATCTCCTTTCCTTCTCCGTCAAAATAAGCCCCTGCGATCTGGCGGATTCCCATTCCGTTCTCGCAGTTATCCGGTTCAAAAAGAGCCTTTATCTCATTCAGTTCCCGCCTGTTCATATCTTCCCTTTCTGATAAAGGCCGGTGAAAAACCTTCACCGGCCCTTATAAGTGTGTCCCTTAAGCATCAGATTTCCTGACGCAAGCGGTTCTTCGCCTCCGTCTGATTATTTGTATTCAAAGCGGTCAATTCCCAGAAGGCCCGGGCCTGTGTGAATTGCCATTGTCGCCGTGATCTGTTTCCGCATGATGATATCGGCGGCCGGATACTTCTCGTAGATTCTCTTGATAGCCTGATCCGCAAGCTTGTCGCCGTCGCCGGTCATGACGCTTATCCAGTATTTTGAGATATCCAGCCCTTCCGGGAGGACCAGATCGACAAGTCGGCTCACGCCTTTCGCCTGGCCGCGGATCTTGGCGACCGGATAATACACGCCTTCCTTGTCACAGGCGATGATCGGCTTCAGATGAAGGACCTTGCCGACAAGCGCCACGGCCGGTGTAATGCGCCCGCCTTTCGCCAGATAATCGAGTCCGTCCATGTAAAAATTCAGAACGCTGGCTCCTTCTTCCTGTTTCTTTTTCAGCGCCGCGACCGTCTCATCAAACGACGCCCCCTGCTCCAGCAGATACGCTGCATAGTACGCATAGATCCCGGAGCCGATAGATATGTTCTTCGAGTCCATCGCGAAGGCTTTCAGCCCCTCTTCTTCAAAAGCAGACCGCACAACACCGTATGTGCCGCTCAGATGGCTGGAGATCATGACCGCTATGATATTCTCATACCCTTCTGCTCGGATCTCATCCACCACGTCCATGACTTCCGCCATGTTCGGAGTCGACGTCTTCGGAATCTCTTCCCGGAAATGCTCATAGATATACATCGGATCTATTCTGCCGTCTTCGTACATGCGGTCATGATAGATAACCTTCATCCGCACTGTAAAAATGTGATACCTTTCCTTTATCTCCTCCGGCAGATCCGCTGCCGAATCCGTAAGAACCGCAGTCTTTGACGCATTCATATTCCGCTGTATCCTCTCCTGGCCTGCGGGCAGACCGCCGCCATACACTCAAACAGGATTTCCTGATTCATACAGCTAAAATAATAAGTGGTAAGAGGTATCTTTTCAACTCGAATCCGGGAAAATTTGTATAAACTTATCGGCTGCGTTCTTCATGTGCGCTCCGGCGCATCAAGAGAATCGCCGCCAGAAGTACAGCAGCACCGCACAGCGAAAAGAGAAGGCGTCCTCTGCCTCCTGTGTATAGAACTGCAGCTTTTTCGTTGTGCACACTGCAGTGCGCTGTTCCGTCTGTCACCACCAGGCTGTTCTCCCGCCCGCCGGTGCGGATCTTCGCCGCCTTCAGCTTCCCGTCCGCCGGGGTATTTCCGGAGAATACGATATCAAACGGTTCCGTCAGAAGAGATCTCCCTTCTTCGGTTTCTGTCTCGGTGAATGTATATATTTTACTGTCAAGTCCCTTCAGGAGCAGATTTCCTTCCTTGTCCGGCCGGACTTTGCTTTCACCGGTCTCCGACGCCGCCATGTCCGTAACATGATACACGCCGTCGCGCTCCTTTGTAAAGGCAACCGGATTATCATTCATGGCCACGGAAAAGACTGCCAGGCTTCCGTCCGTAAGCCCTGTTTTCGTGAGTGCAAGTGAATATGTGTAAAGAGCAGGCGTATTACCCCGCACGCTGGAGCTGATGGTGTCTTTTGTCCGAAATGTGAGCTCCGGCGTGTTAGAAATTTTCTCCCCTGTCCCGGAAGGTGCAGCCCCACTGAGCCGGCTTTTAAACGTAATGAGGAGCTGGCTCTGTGTTTTCACGGAGTTCAGGACCGCCAGTCCTGTCTGCGTGAGGACAACCCGGAATGACTGACCCCCTGGCTTCCCTTCAACGACATAATCGTTTTCGTTAAGTTCCCGGAAACCGGAGAAGCTGCTCATTCCTTCCGGCTTCGCCACGAAGCTGCCGAGCTTTACACTGTCCACGCAGGTAAATGACAGTCCCGCATCCATGGTATCGGTAACAATATATGTCTCATACGCCTGGTCCTCCCGGACAGCCGGAACACCGGGCGTCAGGATCTGAACCGTGTCCTGCCCGATGGCTCTGTCATCGGCAGTGAGAAGTTTCTCGCCGCCTTCATCCACAATGTACTTGGGGATGGAAATCGTGGCGTTCTTCGGATAGACGTGGACGTCTGTCTGCCACTGTGTCCCAGCCGGATGCCCGGAAATCTCCGCCTGACTGGTCATGGGAAGTGTGACAAGGAACGGTTCTGTCACCGCCAGGACGCAGCTCTTTGCCTCCGCTCCTTCTCTCTGGCGCAAGCCGGATGTGTCGGTTTCCGCCACAAGATAGATGCCTTGCGCAAGTCCTGTCAGTTTAAGAGATCCGTCAGCCCCTGTCTTTCCCGATGCTGCTCTGTGTTCCCGGACAAAATCTGTCACAGCCACAGCTCCGGGTGTCATGCCGGCGGCGCTTTCTGCCTGGTTCAGCGCGCTTTCCATCTCCTCCGGGAAAAATACAGAAACACCCCCGACAGTCCGGGCAGTCAGGTTTGCTCCGTTCTCAGACAGCAGCTTCAGGAAATCCGGTAAGACATCGGTAAAATATGAACCGGCCTCATTGCCGTCCCCGGCAGAAACCCAGCTGCCGATCCGGCTCACGGAATACTCAATTCCTTCCATCGGAGCGCCTGGCACCACCTGAACAGTGCCGTCTCCGATGGTCTGATATGCGTCGTTGTTCTCATACTTGTGAATCGTAAGACTCACCGGTGCGGATTCGTCGATGACCGCCTGCGGCGTGTCGTCGGCGGGCACGCACACAGGCGGCAGAATACTCATGCCGGCAAGGCAGCATGCGGCCAGAAGGCCTGTAATATGAAGTTTCATAAGAATCTCCTTGTTTTCTGACAGTGAAAAATACTCAACGTAAGATAAACAGAAAAAAAGCAGGAATAAAAAGTACCAGCGCCAGCAGACACGCCGCGCGCTCCTCTGCCTCCTCAAACTGCCGGTGAAACGCCTCTTCTCCGGTATCCTGCGTCCCGGAGGATTCTGTTACTTCCGGCTCTTCAGAACTGCGGTCCCGCGTGCAGCGGACCAGAAGCCTGTGATCGTTGATTCCGGGCGGCGTGCAGGTGTAAAGCGTGATCCGGTCCGCGTCATCTGCCATCAGCCAGGGGGCTTCCTCCCCCTGCGGCACCGTGAGTACCTCTTCTACCCGATAACAGTGTTTTTCGCCGAGCACATAGATAAAAACATATTCCCCCGTCCGAATACGCACCAGATCTGTGAAGAGGCTGGCCGTGGGAAGTCCTGTGTGCGCCGCGATACACGCGTTGCATCCCGGTCCGCCCACTGGAAGCGAAGTCCCGTACATATGTCCTGCAGCAATCTGCAGATCTTCCGGGTGCGTCCCATGCATCACCGGCAGCAGAATGTTCAGAGACGGCACACTGACAGCCGCCATGATGCCGTTCTCATCTTCTGAGAGAAGCTCGTGATACACTTTGTCTGTCTCATCTGCCGTATCTCCGTAATAGCCTGCATATCCGGCCTGCTGTTCTCTCCGGATGCTCTGGTTATAGAGAATCGCTTTCTGCCGCATCTCTTCCTTTTCCGGATCCTTCTGCGTCCCAGCCTTCTTCTCCTGTGCCTCCGTCCCAAAGATTCGTGCCTGACGAGCCTGGCTCAGGCTGTCGCTGAAAGCCGGAAATGCCAGCAGGCATACAGCGGCAGCAAGCAGCAGGCATTCCCTTGCTCTTATTGTTCCTCCTTTCCCGCGCCAATGCAAAAAGGGAGACCTGGCAGTTTCCTGCCGGATCTCCCTGAATGAATTGTCGCGCCTTCCGATGGCTGACCGGGCCGCCGGAGATATATTTTTATGATTTAAAGTATACGCAGTAAAAGCTCACCTGTCAAGAGATATCGGTGATAAAGAAGCGGTTGTTCGGGTCAAAATGCTTCGGGATCTGCTCCTCTTTCGGCGGAAGTTTCATATAGTCACCGAACATGGATGTGAGAACTTTGTCGTAGCCGACCGGTCCGAGAAACTTGTGCCCTTCGTACTCCAGATCCACCGCGCTGTCAAACCAGGCTTTCGGATATACGATGCCAAGCTCCTCGAAAATATAGTACGGCGAATATAAGAACCCGCAGCCTTTCCCGTCATAGCGAGTGCCCAGTTTATAAAACTTTTCCCGCAGCTGACTCTGGCTGCTCCGCCGCCCGAGAGCGCGCAGCACTTTGATGCCGGCATTCTGAAGGCCGGTGTACTTATCCTTGTCCATGGAGTAGCGGTATGCCCAGGACAGACCATAGCGGAAACGGATCTTCGCGACCTGGATTTTCTGTCCCATCCTGGAATCCGTGATCTCATCCAGGACAAAGATATCGAGCAGTATATGATTCAGAAGTCCCTTATAGTACTTCATCTCCGGATCTTCCGGATCCGCCACCTGCGAATGTACATAGGCGATGTGCGGCACGTAATCATAGAAATGGTTTTCACCGTAGTCCGCCGGCTGGATGAACTGATATCCTTCTGCCAGATCCGGAACTGCCTCTCTGATGAAGCGCTCATAGTCACGGCGCTTCATCGTGACATCCACATCGTCATCCCACGGAATGGCGCCATGATGGCGCACCGCGCCGATCAACGTTCCACCATCCATATAATATGGAATGCCGTGCATCCGGCAGACTCTGTCAAGCTCCGCGAGAAGCTTTGTATTGATCACATGCAGTTCCTGAAACTTGTCCATAACGGATCCCCTTCTTCTGCTTTCCATTCGGGATCTCATTCTACCACATTTTGACAACCCTGCCAAAATCCGGGGATGAAAACAACATACCCCTGACCTGCGGGTGCATCACTAATCAAAACCACCAGCTCAGCTGG
>DGVL01000062.1 GCA_002394965.1 Lachnospira sp. UBA4285 | reverse complement strand
TCGCCGACACGAAGTTCGAGTTCGGTCTGGATGAAAACGGAGAAGTTGTACTGGGCGACGAAATGCTCACGCCGGACAGCAGCCGCTTCTGGCCGCTGGAAGGGTACGAAGCCGGTCACAGCCAGCCTTCCTTTGACAAGCAGTTCGTGCGTGACTGGCTGAAAGCGCATCCGGACAGCGACTACAACCTCCCGCAGGACATCATCGACAAGACCATCGCCAAGTACAAGGAAGCCTATAAACTTCTGACCGGCTCGGATCTGGACTGATTTCCGGCGCAGGTGCATTTACACACTTCTTAAGATTTATCCCGGCGGGCTGAAACAGTCCGCCGGTTTTTTCTTGCTTATTCCCTAGTAATATGGTATGAATAAGCCGTATCCGAAAGCAGTAAATGATTAGAAGAGAAAGAGGAACCCTATGGACTATGCAAAAGAATCTCTGCGGCTTCATGCCGAATGGAAGGGAAAACTTGAAGTGACACCGCGCGTTCCGGTCAGCAGCCGGGACGATCTGTCCCTCGCCTACACCCCCGGCGTCGCGGCACCCTGCCTTGCCATTCAGAAAGATATCAGCAAAAGTTTTGAACTCACCCGCCGCTGGAACACTGTGGCCGTCGTGACCGACGGCACCGCAGTTCTTGGCCTGGGTGACATCGGCCCGGAGGCGGGCATGCCTGTCATGGAGGGCAAATGTGTCCTCTTCAAGGCATTCGGAGGCGTGGATGCCATACCGCTGTGCATCCGCAGCAAGGACACAGATGATATCGTGAACACCGTGGCGCTGCTGGCCGGGTCCTTTGGCGGCATAAACCTGGAGGATATTTCCGCGCCGCGCTGCTTTGAGATCGAACAGCGTCTGAAAGAGCGCTGCGACATACCGGTGTTCCACGACGATCAGCACGGCACGGCCGTCATCACGCTGGCCGGCCTCATAAATGCCCTGAAGCTGACCGGAAAGAAACTCTCAGACGTGCGCATCGTCGTGAACGGTGCCGGCGCCGCCGCCATATCCATCAGCAAGCTCCTGATCTCTGCCGGCGCAGAGGACATCACGCTTGTCGACCGCCGGGGTGCCATCTATGAAGGCCGTGAAAACCTGAATCCAGTCAAGACCGAAATGGCCCGCATCACCAACCGGGGTAAACGCGCCGGGGCTCTGGCCGACGTGATCAAAGGAGCGGATGTGTTCATCGGCGTGTCTGCCCCCGGCGTTCTCAGCACAGACATGGTCCGGACGATGAACAAAGACGCCATCATCTTCGCCTGCGCCAACCCGACGCCGGAGATCTTCCCGGACGACGCGAAGGCAGGCGGTGCCGCCGTCGTCGCGACCGGACGCAGTGATTTTCCAAATCAGATCAACAATGTCCTGGCCTTCCCGGGGATCTTCCGCGGTGCGCTGGATGCCCGCGCATCGGATATCAACGACACGATGCTGATCGCAGCCGCTGATGCGCTTGCCTCACTTGTCGGCGACAAACTGTCCGCCGACTACATCATCCCCGAGGCATTCGACCCGAGAGTTGCCGGGGCTGTGTCAGAAGCCGTGAACAAAGCCGCGCACACGTCCGGCGTTGCCAGAATCTGAAGCCTCAGATATCCTCGCGGTAGATATTCGTCGACAGATACTTGAACGCATTGTCGGCGCAGACACATACGATTGTTTTGCCGGACGCCTCAGGGCGTTCGGCAATTTTTCGTGCCGCAAGCACCGCAGCGGATGCCGACTGACCGAGAAAGATTCCATCGCTTCTGACCAGGTCGCGCCCCGTCGCATACGCCTCATCCGCGTCAAGATCAAGAACCTCGTCACAGTGGATCTGCAATTCCTCAAAGAAATTCGGCACCGCGTCCTCATCCACACCGTAGAATGCCGTCACACCGTCGATCGTGTCGCGGTCCGGGTGTGCGCTGTCCTTGCGGGAACCGGGGGAGGGCTGCGCGCCGATCACCTTCAGGTCCGGATTCTTCTCCTTGAGAAACTTTCCGCATCCGGCGAGCGTACCGCCCGTCCCGGACAGCGCCGTGAAATAGTCCACATGTCCCTTCGTGGCCGCCCAGATCTCCGGCCCTGTGCCGCAGTAGTGTGCCTGCACATTGGCGTGGTTCGTCCCCTGATTGATAAAAAAGTAACCGTGCGCATCGGCATATTTCTGGAGAAGTTCATAGAACCGCCCGAAATTCAGCCCATCCGTCTGCATCATCTCCATGACGCCCGGAATGTCCTGAAACTCCAGAAAGATACTTCCGTACGCCTTGAGAATCTGCGTGCGCTCTTTTGATACGCCCGGCTGCAGCACAGCCGCAAAGCGGTATCCGAGCGCATTGCAGTAGGCCGCCAGCGCGATCCCTGTGTTTCCGCTGGTGAAATCCAGGATCACATCACCCTTGCGAATCTTCCCTTCTTTTTCTGCAGCGCGGATCATCCAGAAGGCTGCGCGATCCTTCACCGAGCCCGACGGCTCAAAATACTCCAGCTTGGCAAGGATACGGGCTGACAGTCCGTGTTCCTTTTCAAATCCTGTGAGCTCCACGAGCGGGGTGTGCCCCACCAGTTCTCCGATCGACGAATACAGCCTGTCCTCCATGGCATCCTCCCTTTCTCTGATGCATTACACTATACCACGGATTGCCGCCCGCCTTCATTGGCAAATGTTACCGCCACCAAAAGCCTGAGGCTATATCCCCCGACAGAATCCTCATCTCCCGCTGTAAGCTGTGTTATGGAACCCTTCAACCTTCTGCCATGGTCCCGTCACCTGGTCGGAAGCGAGCAGAACGATCCGACCAGGATTCCGTTCCGATTTGACAAACAGATAGTATCTTCCGTCCTCCTGACAGACAGCCGAGTCGATGTAAGAGTGTCCTTCGTACCGGCTCTCCGTCCGGCGTCTTTTTCTCGCGGAAATGCACAAAAAGATACCTTGTCATGCTCAGCTCTCCGCCAGTTCAAGGAATTTCATCTCAAGCGGAGAAAGCGTCAGGGAGATCCGGCTCTCCGCCGTGCCGCGGGCAATGCGGATATTGGTCTGCTGCTTTTCCTGTGAATTATTGACGACGACAAGCACCTGCGAGGACGGGTAATACGCGCACTCGCACCACGGGTTGTCCGGCAGAAAACTGCGGTTCAGTCCGTGACCGGTCGCCTTCAGGATGATGTTGAGCAGCATTCTCGCATTCGGATACGTGAACGCAAAGGATGAGAGATACACGCCCATGCCCTCGCCAAACGGATGCATCGTCAGAGCCGGCTCCGGGTCCGGGAAGCCGGCCATGGAAAGCGTCTGCCCTGCCACGACGTCCGTGTGGGCGCCGTCCGTCAGGATCCTCCCTCTGCGCGCATGAATGTACGCGTCTGCCGGTATAAGCCCCGGCTCTTCTTTCGTCGTAAAGGCGTACCGCCCCTCGCATACCCGCGCCCCGGTGTCTTCATCGACTCCGAGCACATGGGCCATGCGGAAGAACGACATGGCACCGCCTGCAGCGGACGGCTCATTGACGCCTATGAACACGCCGCCCTCCTCTGTCCATCTTGTGAGTTCCGCCACCACTTCCGGGTCCTTCCAGGCATCACCGCCACTCCAGGCCGTCCCGGCGCGCCCTGCGTTGATCACGACATCCACGCCGGCAAGCTCCCCGCGCTTCACATCATCAAAATCCACAAAGGAGACCTGCAGCGGAAGCCCCGCAAGCGCCTCGTTGATATGGATCAAATCCTGCATATAGGTCTCATGGAAATGTCCGGAAAGAGTCCAGGAGCGCAGCTTTCCCCAGGCGTGCAGCACCGCCACACGGATCGGAAGCGTGTAGACATCTCCCTCTTTCTGCAACTGCTGAATGCGCCGGAACTCGTCCGCAATCCTGCCGATACAGTCGACAAATTCCGGATACCCCTTCACCAGGTGAAGATATCCGCCGAGCCCGATCCGGTCGACGCACTGCCGCAGAAGCGCGCGGCGGATATGCGTCCAGTAGAGCATCGCGTCGCGCTCCGGGTGCCCTCCCTCCGAAAAGGTGGGAGCACCGCCAAGTCCTGTCGGGAACAGATACGGGTGAAGCCGGATCTCGTGGATCTTCGTCGGGACATTGCCGCACAGCCGCACCTCATATCCGGAGAACACGCACTTGATGATGCCGTCAAAATTCATATCCGGAAAATACCGGCTGTACGGCTCCGTGCCAACCCAGCTGTCATCATAGAACAGCAGCGCCTTTTTTCCGTGCGCATGCACGATGTCGACAAGCTTTCTGCCAAACTCCATGACGAACCAGGTGGTGAATTCCATGTAGTCAAGCAGCTTCGTATCCGGCGGCATGTGGGTGGCATGCCGTTTCCCCTGATGGATGAAATCTTCCGATGTGAGCGCATAGCCGTACTGCTTCTCAAATTCCCTGAGCGCCAGAGGGCTCACGGTAAAATCGTAAGACCCCCAGTCCGTGAACCGGTTCTGCCGCTTCGGGTCGCTTCCCCAGATCCAGACAAAATTGTAAAAAAGCGACGTGAAGCGGACCGTGTCAGTGTCCGGATGCTCCTTGCACCAGCTTTCCATCCAGGCAAGAAGATACTCCTGGGCCTCACGGCTTCTCGGATCAATCGGCATCAGATGCTCTGATGTCCATCCGTTGGTGATGTGATTGTACATGGAGATTTCTTCCCAGATGCGGTATGCGAGAAAATTGACGGTGTACTGATGATACGGCACGGTGCCCGTAATCACGACATTGCCCGCCTCCGCCTCGTACTGCCACTGCGCCCCCGGCACCTGGCTCTGCGCGGTGCGGTCAAAGACCTGCCAGAGTTTCACGCTCTCCGGGCTGTCGTTGACCCGGAACTGTTCGGTGAGATACCCGTCCGTCAGGTGAATGCTGACAGCGCTGTCGCGCGCGATGACAGGGTCAGACATCAGAAACGTCTGCTGCAGATCCTGCGGGTGCTTTGCCGCCCAGGCATTATGCCCGCGAATGCAGCAGATGGTTGAGTATATCTCATATCCGGCGTCGAGCAGCTTACCGGAAAGGCTCGTCCCGTCGCTGTCCCGTATCACATCCGCGCCCCATTTTGAAGCCAGTTCCAGTGTCAGGTCCTCGTATCCGGATTCGCCCGGAAGTGTGAAATTACCGCGTTTCATGTGAATTTCTCCTCGCTTGTGCATCGGTATCGATCAATGGTGTTACAATATTTTATACAATTAGAGTTTTATGTACCGGAGCTTTACTATGAATACATCGCATATACAATCTGTTGAATACCGTCCGTACGAGCTGGACAGTAATTTTCCTGTTCTGGCCCTTCAGGGGGATTCGTGGCGCCTGTCCGATGTGCGCTCTCCGAGACTACACTTCCACAACTGCCTGGAAATCGGGTTCTGCCGGGAGGGAAATGCCCGGATGATTCTGGGTGAGGAAGAAGTAGCAGTGCATGCAGGGGATATAACCTGCGTCGGCAGTGAAGTTGTCCACACCACCTGGTCAGATCCCGGGACCAGAAGTCTGTGGAGCTATATCTTCGTTGACCTCGGACAGCTGCTGGAAAGCGTGGGCGGACTCCCTGCGCTGCAGGGGCAGGATATTTTCTACAACATGCAGCATCTCTACAGTGCCGTACTTCCAGGCGATGAACATCCCGGCATCCGGAATCTGATTCAGACTTCCCTGAATGAATTCGTATGGAACTGCGACAATTTCGAGTATGCTGTGCGCGGATACTTCCTCGCCTTCACCGTTCATGTCATGAATATCTACCGCCGCCAGTTCTTTATCGGGAGTCCCCTTGTTCATACACACCAGAACACAGTATCGCTCATGCCGGCTCTTGACTATATGCGCCGGCACAGTCAGGAGGATTTTTCCGTCGACAGTCTCGCCGCTCTGTGCCACATGAGCCCCGCCAGTTTCCGCAGGACCTTCTCTTCCGTGATGGGGACAAGCCCTCTGAATTATCTGATTCAGCTCCGGATTCACAATGCCGTCAGCCTTCTCAGCACAACAGACATGTCTGTACTGGACATCTCGGAGGCTGTCGGCTTCCACTCCATCTCCAGCTTCAACCGCAACTTTTACGCAATCATGCAGAAAAAACCAAGCGAATGGAGAAAAACTCCCGGCCCCGCAGCGGCGAAAAAGCAGGTGAAGACTCTCGCCGGCTGGATGGCACCGGAAGCATTGTGATCATCCTTTGACCGCCATGATCGCTGCTGCCTGAAGGACTTCCGGCGTACTCGTCACGGCTGCTGCCTCCGAGAGAGTCGTGGTCTGCGCTTCTGTCGCGGAGGAAACCATCTGTGACAGCCTGTTCTTCCAGAGTTACATCCGAAAATTTTCATGGAAATATTGCATATTTCCACGCGCTCCTTATGCATATTATTATATGTTTTTACCAATTTTCTTCTTTTCAGATTTTCATCCAAACTATGCAATTTCAATCAAAAAAACGGAAACTCCTGTAATTCTGGAGTCTCCGTCATTTTTTGCTCTCAGTACCTGACTGCGGATTTTGAAAAGAAATCTGGCGCCGGGAATCCGCTCAGAACTGTCCGTTTCCGGAAGTTTGTTTTTTACTTTCAACCTGCCTCCTGGCGCGCACATGCGGCAGAAGAACCTGATATACGGCCTTCAGCAGAATAAAGTATACAATGGTGTCGACAGGAAGCTGGATCAGGTTCGAGATGATCCGCGCCGGCAGGATCACCTGGAATGCCTTCCCGTAGAGCATGTTGAGCCAGAGCGTGTTCAGCCCGACATTGACGATGAGCTTTACGAGAAACTGTGAGAAGAAAAACCGGACGATGGTCAGCTTCTTTTTGTACAGAATCAGTCCGTAGATGACGGCCGCCACAGCGGCGCTCACCGTGAATCCCGGAAAAAAAGCGCCGTCCGGGTGGATCATGTATTTCAGCGTATTCATCAGTGCGCCGAAGACGCCGCCCACGGCCGGCCCGAAGAATGCGTCCACGATGATATTCGGTATGGCGCTGAACCCGATTTTGATCGTCGGTCCCACCGAAATGCTGGCGAATGTTCCGAGCACAATGGACAGTGCGCCCATCATGCCACAGAAGACAATGACAGAAAGCTTTCTGAATTCTCCTGCCGAGTCTCTGAAACTGCCGATGATGCTTTTAAACCACATAAAAAACACCTCCTCTGCAGTATCTCGTACCACATAAAGAGGTGTAATGCCCTGTATGCAGCAGCGGGATGCGGATCCGACACGGCGAATCTTTTCGCGTCGGTTCTCTTACCGCACCTGAAAAGATCCTTCGTTCTGCCGGCAACTCTCCGTCCGTCAGACACTTGACCCGTCGAAACCTACTCTGCTAATCGTAATATGCACAGCCGCCTGTGGCTGTCACAAGCAAAAGAATAGATCATCCCAGAAGAAAAAGCAAGAGCCTGCCGGTATGAACGCAGCAGCACAGGAATGCCATATCTGAAGTGCTGGGATAAATAAAAAAGCTCGGAAAACCGCACATCTACGGTCTTCCGGGCCTTATTCATGGAGCATATGGGATTCGAACCCA
>DGVL01000144.1 GCA_002394965.1 Lachnospira sp. UBA4285 | reverse complement strand
GCAGGTGAAGCACTCTCCCGGATTGCTGCAAATGAAAAGCAGTCCCTTCGTGCTTTCCGGCCTATCGTCTACATCTGCTCTCCGTTTTCCGGAGATGTGGAGACAAACGTAGCCAACGCCAGACGCTACAGTCGGTATGCCGTGGACAAGGGATATATCCCTATCGCACCGCACCTGCTATTTCCGCAGTTCCTTGATGATGACAATCCGGACGAACGTGAGCTTGGTCTGTTCTTCGGAAATGCCCTCATGAGCAAGTGCGCTGAGGTCTGGGTATTCGGCAGCCGCATCTCATCCGGTATGGAAGCAGAAATCAAACGCGCCAAGTGGAAGGGCTATCACTTGCGCTATTTCACAGAAGAATGTCAGGAGGTCTAACGCTATGTATGAAATTAAAGAAAATCGCAGAGAGCTTTTCGATGGCACTGAGATCACTACCTACACCCGCGATGTTGTAAGTGCCAATATCCTGCAGGTCGAAGCCGGAACAACCGGCTACAAAGGTGGCGACACCGGCCACGGCGGACGCACCTATTTCCGCATTTCCGATGAAGCCAGCACAGATATCCATGTCACGCCTTTTATAGACAGATTCGGCTGCAACGGTTTTGAAGTTACCCTCGGCGGCGACTGCGAACTGGAAACTATGATCCGCGCCCTGAAATTTATCACGAAGGTGCTGGAAGAAGAATCGGAGGAGGTGTACGACTGATGTTTACCCTGTTTAGCGCCGATTTTATCGGCAATCCCGGAAACTGCTCCTATCCGCATAAAACCGTTGTCATGAATACGGACAGCATGAGAGACGCAGTCGGTCACGACTATGTGTGCGCGGAGTACAAAAACCACTACCGCAACAGTGACAACTTCCTCTCCGCTGACTGTCTTCCCGTGGACTGTGATAACGACCATTCAGAAGATTCGAAAGACTGGATCACACCGGCAGACGTGCTGGAGGCATTTCCGGGAGTAAGCCTCGCCATCCATTACAGCCGCTTTAATCAGCGCGAGAAAAACGGCAAACCGGCAAGGCCAAAGTTCCATGTGCTCTTTCCAATCGACCGGGTAACGGATGCTGCCCTCTATAGCGATATGAAGAAGCTGGTCAATTCCATATTTCCGTATTTCGATACGAAGGCATTGGATGCTGCTCGTTTCTTCTTCGGAACACAGGAGCCGAATGTGGAGCTCTATCCCGGTCGCATGAACCTCACTGAATTTTTGAATGACGACGAGTTCGATGCAGACCTGCCCGGTGGCCACGAGAAAGACGTCGTGATCCCGGAAGGAAGCCGTAATGCTACCATGTCCCGCTTTGCCGGTATCGTCATAAAGAAATACGGCGATACGGAAAAAGCCTACCAAAGTTTTCTGGAAAAGGCCGCGACCTGCGTGCCGCCTCTGGATAACAGCGAGCTTAGTACAATATGGCACAGCGCACAGCGCTTTTATTCCAAGATCAGCCGAGAGGACGGATATGTCCCTCCGGAAGTCTATAACGATGAGAATAGCTATAAGCCGGAGGACTTTTCCGACGTCGGGCAGGCCGAGGTGCTCTCGAAGTATTTTGCAAACGAGCTGCGCTACTCACCAGCCACCCACTTTATCCGATACAGCGATCACTACTGGCAGGAAACAGAGCCCGGCGCACAGGCCGTCGCTCATGAACTCACCCGCAGGCAGCTCGCAGAAGCCAATCGAAATATGATGGAGGCTCTACAGAAGCTCAAAAATTGCGGAGCACAAGAAATCCTTGATAACACATCCAAGGCCAAAGCTGAACAGCTGATGAGTGACGAGCAGATGGAGGCCTATCAGGAGTTCCTTGCCGCCAAGGCCTACCAGAGCTTTGCCGTCCGCAGACGCGACTCCAAGAACATTACATCTACCCTCAAAGAGACGCACCCGATGCTGGAAATCTCGCCGAGAGACTTGGACGCAGACTGCTTCCTGCTCTGCACACCGGAGGCGACCTACGACCTTCGCAAAGGTATGGCCGGAGCCCGCGAGCACTCTGCTGATGACTTTATTACAAAAATCACGTCCGTGTCACCCGGCAGCAAAGGAGCGCAGCTCTGGCAGGATAATCTGGATCTGATTTTTCAGAAGGATCAGCAGCTTATCGACTATGTACAGATGATCTGTGGCCTTGCTGCTATCGGGAAAGTTTTTGTGGAGGCGCTCATCATCGCATACGGCGATGGACGTAACGGCAAATCCACCTTCTGGAATGCCATCTCCCGCGTGCTGGGACTCTACAGCGGAAATATATCCGCAGACACCCTGACTGTCGGCTGCCGCAGGAACATCAAACCGGAAATGGCTGAGGTCAAAGGCAAACGCTTGCTGATCGCTGCGGAAATGCAGGAAGGTGCAAGACTCAACGACTCCACCGTCAAACAGCTCTGCTCTACGGATGATGTATTTGCGGAGAAAAAGTATAAAGACCCGTTTTCCTTCAAGCCCTGCCACACGCTGGTTCTATATACGAACCACCTGCCTCGCGTCTCCGCCTCCGATGACGGTATCTGGCGCAGGCTTATCGTGATTCCGTTCAACGCCAAGATCGAGGGCAAGGCCGACATCAAAAATTACGGTGAGTACCTGTATGAAAATGCCGGTGAAAGCATACTTGCATGGATCATCGAAGGTGCTAAAAAAGTCATTGCGCTGGACTACCAGATTCCGGTACCGGACTGCGTGACGAAGGCCATCGATGAATATCGCAGCCAGAACGACTGGTTCGGACATTTTCTGGACGAGAAGTGCGATGTGGATGAGTCCTTTAAGGAAAGCTCCTCGGCACTTTATCAGGCATACCGCAACTACTCACTGGACTGCAATGAGTATGTGCGCAGCACGGCAGACTTTTACTTTGCGCTGGAGAAAGCCGGATTCGAGCGGCTGACACTGAATCGGAAGCGCTATTTCAAGGGCTTAAAGATTCATGAGGACAGCGGCGCAGAGGAAGATTTTCTGCAGTAATCCGGGACTATGACAAGGTGTATCAAGGTCTTATATAAAAACTCTCTTAGGCCTAAAAAAATAGCTCTAAGAAAAAGTTTGGTAAATACCATTGATACACCTTGCACATCCCCTGAAATTAACGCCTGACGGAGGTTTGCAATGATAGAAAAACAGATAGAAAACAAGTTAACTATGGCGGTGAAAAAGAACGGCGGCATTGCACTTAAGCTGGTGTGTCCCTCTTTCGCAGGAATGCCCGACCGTCTGATCTTACTCCCTGACGGCCATATCGGTTTCGCGGAGCTGAAGGCACCCGGCAAAAAGCCACGCCCTCTCCAGCTCTCACGCCACAGGCTGCTGCGGGAGATGGGCTTTGCGGTATATGTCATTGACGATCCGGAGCAGATTGGAGGGATGATCGATGAACTTCAATCCACATAATTATCAGGCTTATGCCATCCGCTACATCGAAAAGCATCCCGTGGCTGCAGTCCTTTTAGATATGGGACTTGGCAAGACGATCATCAGCCTGACGGCAGTATATGACCTGTTGTTTGACAGCTTTGAAGTGCATCGCGTTTTAGTGGTGGCTCCCTTAAGAGTCGCCCGCGATACATGGCCAGCAGAAATCCATAAATGGGAGCACCTAAAAGGTCTGACCTATGCGGTCGCAGTCGGGACACCGAAGGAGCGAAAAGCCGCCCTCATGCAGCAAGCGGATATCACGATCATCAACCGTGAGAACATACAGTGGCTCATTGACGAGTCCGGCTTTCCCTTTGACTTCGATATGGTGATTATCGATGAGCTGTCGTCCTTCAAAAATCACAAATCCAAGCGCTTTAAGTCGCTGATGAAGGTACGGCCACGGATTCACCGGATTATCGGGCTCACAGGCACTCCTTCCTCCAACGGTCTCATGGATCTGTGGGCAGAGTTTAAAGTGCTGGATATGGGCGAGCGCCTCGGACGCTTTATCAC
>DGVL01000071.1 GCA_002394965.1 Lachnospira sp. UBA4285 | reverse complement strand
AGTCCACTTTACCGGCCTTGCAGTCATCAATGAGCCGTAAGAGCTCCGGGCGCTTGTCCTTCTTGGTGCCAGTAATGCCTTCGTCGTAATAGAGTCCAGCGAACTCCCAGTCATCACGAGATGTGATGTAATTTTCGTAGTGGGTTTTCTGTGCCTCAAGGCTTTCAAGCTGAGCATCGGAATCCGTAGAGACGCGGCAGTAGGCGGCTACCCTGATTTTCTTGAGTTTAACTTTTGAGCTCGCTGTTTCCGCGATTTTCGTGACTTTTTTCAAGGGAAGTCCCTCCTTTCCGTACGTCTATACATCACTCTAAAGCGACTACATATCAAGGGATTTTCGGCATTATTTCCGCGAACAAGGGAGAGAAAGTTTCCCGATTGATGGCGGTTAATTTGTTGAATTCAGCCACAGAAATGAGGCCGTCATCGAGCATCTTCTTTGCGATTGTCTGCGCTCTGCGGTAGTCCAGATCGCCCTGAATCCGCTCTTGCGTGAAATATCCAGATTGAACATTTGTGATTTCGTCTGTCATAACATATCCACCTCCAGTTTCCACTGGAGATGAACTGCCGTTTTGAGCGGACGAAAATAAAAAAAGCCTGCGGGCATTCCGAAGAACACTCGCAGGCATAGTAGATTGGATATTCAGTTATTTCACTCTGATCTTCCAGCCGGTCAGAATGAGGTTGACGTTTTTTATGAGCGTCGGGTTGAGCTTCTGGATCGCCGAAACCGTGGTGTCGTATTTCTTGGCAATTCCGGAGAGGGTATCTCCGCTTTTTACAGTGTAATAAACAGGAGTAGATTCCTGCTTTATCACCAGAGCATTGACCTTTGCCTGCACGGCAGAATAATCATACCCAGCAGCGGTGAGACGCTCTTTGCGGTCGGTTCCGTTTCCCCATTTGCCGTCCAGAACTTCCTGCGCCAGCTCATCTACGGTCTTTGCCGGAGTGACCGAAGCAGGAGTGGCAGGCTTGCTGTCATCAGACGCAGACTTTGTAAAGTCGTTGAAGCCGCCGTTCTGGATAATGGCAGGATAATCCACATAGGCGTAGTCCATATCCACATTACCACTAATGCCGTCAATAGAACCCTTGGAAGAATACTGCCATATGCCGTAGTCGCCCTTATAGGAGCATTTGCTCGCATACTGCGCTACCCAGTGAGCGTATGGCGTGAGTTTCGTGTCATCCATGCGCTCCTTGAAACCGGAAACAGCGGAGCCATAGATCCCGACGAAGTAACCGGCATCTTCCATAGTTTCACAGAAAGCAATGGTGGCCTCAGTGATTCCGGCTTTGGCAGAAGCGGGCTGTGCCTCGTTATCCATATAGACCGGGTATTCCAGCTGCTTGCCCTTCAGGATTTGCAGGAAGCGCTCGGCATCTGCTTTTCCGGCGGCAGCAGTCACGCAGTCCTTTCCGACAAAGTAATAAGCACCGATTGGGATACCGGCAGCCTTCGCACCTTTGTAATTTGCTTCCCATTTGCTGTCCGTATAAAAACCGGCATCGGAGCCGCCAGCTTTGATGATGGCAAACTCAATACCGGCCTTTTTGACCTTATTCCAGTCAATGGTTCCCTGCCAATGACTGACGTCGATTCCTTTTCTCGTCATATTATTTTTCCTCCTCATCGTGACGGTCGTGGAGCTGCTCCAAGACCTCCTTTAATTTCTCCGGTACCGGCAGGCCGAGATGTGCTGCGTTCTCCGTCAGTGACAGGCCTTCATTGGACAGGTAGAAGAAGATGATCGCCGTGCGGAGCACTCCCGGATGGCCGAGTACCTGAACATCAATGACGTTTCCGATGCCTACCAGCAGGAAGATCAGCACCTTGCGGCAGATTCCCTTAAAGCCGACCTCGCTTGAGAGCTTTTTGTCTACGATGGCACACATGATGCCGGTAAGGTAGTCGCAGGTCACAAAGATCACCAGAGCAATCAAGAGTCCGTCACAGCCGCCAAGGAAATAGCCAAGCCAGCCTCCGACAGCGGCAAATACCAGTTGGATCGTGTTCCAGAATTCTTTCATGAGAAAATCCCTCCTTTATGCAAAATAAAAGCCGCCTGCATTTTGCAGACAGCCTCGTGAACTGTATCCGTGTATGAAGTTATATCTGTTTTGGCAGTGCCTCCCAGAGCCGCATATCCTCCTGTCCCAGCGACCACATGGCAAAGCCTCTCACTCCCCAGCGATAGGCCGCTTCGTTTGCCCAGTAAACGAGCGAGTCCACATCCTGATAGTAGAGGATGGAAAAGCCGTCTGCGTCTCCGAGAAAGAGCCTTGCTATCCAGATGTCGATATCCTTTGGCGTGATGGTCACCGTATAATCGTTCCCACAGGTCAGGGCAAGCTCATGGGAGTGGTAGAATTCATAATCCAGCGAAATACTCTCGCTGCGTGTCACATCCTCCTCGATATCCGAGGTCAACGTAAACACCTGAAATTCCGTATCCCACGTGGCGTTCGACCGGCTGATCCTGCCATACTGCGTAACTGTGCCGTCCGGGAAGGTAACATCAAAGCGTTCGTATGGCTCGTAAGTCCACGCATCGCCAAGGCGGAGCAGCTCGCAGACCGTCCGGTTATCTGATCGGTATCCGGCATAGCCTCCGGAAAAGCCGCTGACCGTAGCAGTGAAGCGAAGCGTATAGGAAGAACCGGAATAAACACGCACCTTATTCCCACGGATACGCATCTCGACCGTGTACATGGATGGATCGGTACGAAGGTCGGCGTTTGCTGTCCGCTCTATGGTCTGGCTGTAGCTGCCAAGGAGCGTGCTGCCGTTATAAAGCTCCACAGCCTGAGAATCATAATTCAGGCAGCAGAACAGATCCCCGCAGAATACTCCGGCCTTGCCACTTCCTGTCGCAGGAAAAGCCAGCCTTGCCCGCAGGTGAATATCGGAAAAACCATCGTATTGCCATGCGAGCTTTCCGGAGCCGTCAAGCTGGGAGTAAACGCGACTTTCGGAATATTCATCTTCACGCCATACCGTCCAAGAGCCTGAAAGCGTCGTCCAGTAGTTTGTTTGCAGCACACCGTAGTCCCGGAAATCCTCATACCAGATAAGGGCAGAGTCCGGCTTTCGCCTCAGCATTTCACAGGTGAGCTTGAAGGCTCTATCCGGCTGACATTCGTTGCCGTCCACGTCGATAAAGTGGCGTGGAGAGAGCGTAAAGGTCGCAGTGCCCGCAGAGGGAGCCTCCGAAAAGCTGCTGCAAACATGGTAGCCGTAAAACTGTACGCCTTTTACATCTACGGATATCACAATGGTGTGCGTTCCGGCAGATAGTGAAATGTTGCTGGCGAGCGTCGTCCAGAAGGTGCTCCTCCAATATGGCCACCAGAGCCGGCTTTCCGTAAAATGCATCCGATTACCGTCAATCGAAACATAAATGCCGTTTTTATCCCAGAAGGGATAGCAGAGCCGGATGGCAATGTCGTAGGTTCCGGCACTTGAAACGGAAAAGGTATATGTGGCAGAGCCAGCATCACCGAGAGTGGCCACGCCGTTTTCAAAGGATACAATGCCGGAGTAGGAGCTTGTTGTTCCATCCGCATCCACATAGATGGTGCCGAACTCTGTGTGTTGCTCTTTGCTATAAGCCGTCAGATAATGCCGCCTGTTATAGGTTCCGTTCATTAGAGGATACTCATAGCTTGTGGCGTCTCTGCCTTCCATGAAGTCGTAGACCTGCGGAAGCGCCCAAGGTACCATGTCATAATCGTCCCAGTATGCGAGGATCGGGATGAAGGGCTGCGGTGGAGCATCGTCCGTGAAGTTGTATTGCCCGGTCATCCAGTTCTTTGCCGCATAGTAGGTATTTGATGTGCCGCGATAGGTTTTACCGAGGTTTGCAGGAAGATCATAAATCTGCCAGTTCCAGCCGTATGCAGGAAGGCCGAAGAATATCTTCTCCGGATTCATGACCGTGACCGCGTAGTCGTAAATGCCCTCAAGCCAGTCCCTTGGAGAGACGGCTCCGGGAGCAGAGCCTGCCCACGCCATGCCGTAGCTCATGATGGCGGCGGTATCGCAGTAATCATTGAGGTCGGCGTACACGCACCAGTTCTCGCCGCCGACCGAGCCATTGACCGAAGTCATACCCGGCAGGCAGATGTTCATCAGCTTGGTGCTGTCATAGTCTTTGACCGTGCTGTAGATATTGGCGAACATCTGCGTGGATGCGGCGTGCGTGGAATATCCGTCCCCGCGCTCCAGATCGATGTCGATGCCGTCGCACCACGGATATTTCTCCATGATGCGGACGATTTCCGAGAGGAAGGTGTCCTGCGCTCCATCGGTGTTGTCACGGAGCGCCTTGAAGATGCTGTTCGTGCCGTCATTGGAAATGGTCAAAAGCCATTTGATGTGCGGCCACATATTGATATAGGTCAGCATACTGGAAATGCTGACGCCCGTTTCATAAATCTCCCCGGTAACCCTGACCTTGAAGGAGAAAAGTCCGATCTGGCTGATTCGGTCGCCGTAATCCCGCAGGGCGTTATACATCCTGGTATTTCCCATGAAAGTCCACACCATACACCCTCTATGTTTTAAATAATCTCTGCTCATATCAGCGCGTCACCTCCCGATGAGCATAAAAAGAGAGCCGATTTCTCGACTCTCAAAACTAATCTGTGTGTTTCAGTAATTATTCAACCGTAATCAGCTGATATCCGGCTTTGACTGCATTTTTCCCTTTTTCGCCGCTCTTTACAAGCTGATCTGTTTTCTTATCGTACCAGTACAGCCCTGTCCACGCCCATGAAAATGCTGTAAGAACAAAGGTAATTTTTACACAGTCATATTTCTTTCCGCCTACCTCTACCGTTTCCTCACC
The DNA here is from genome assembly GCA_002394965.1 of Lachnospira sp. UBA4285. Taxonomy (GTDB): domain Bacteria; phylum Bacillota; class Clostridia; order Lachnospirales; family Lachnospiraceae; genus UBA4285. The sequence goes on along the minus strand of DGVL01000071.1, from coordinate 8,284 downwards.
GGCTTTTTCGGCGGCAAATTCTCCGAGTCCCATTGCGCCGCGATTGTTGCCGGTTCCGATAGAGTAGAATACAATCTGTTTCTCATCAGAGGCTATAAATGCCGGCATTGCCATATCCATCATCTGATACCACAAGCCGTCTCCGATCTTGAATGTCTTTTCTTGTGGCTTACCCTTGAATGTTCCGGTGAGTTTTATATAATCACCGTCTTTTACTGCGGTAAGGTCGGTATTATCAAACGGTCTTGAATAATGCCACGAAGAGCATGACAGGTTCTTTTCTACAGTGTATTCCTCATTGGAAAACACGGAATCCCCAGTATATACGGTATGAATGATCTCGCTTTTGTCCTTAAAACCTGACACATCAACGATTCTCTTATCCGCATTATCTGATTTCCTGTATTTCATTACAGATACCTCTGGCGGATATGAGTAATCGGGGATGTTGTATGAAGAGATAACCTTTTGTGAGTACACAATGCGCCCCTTCAGGAAAACCTTGTCAATGAACTGAATGTTAGAAATATCTTCGGCAGGATTTTTCTCAAGCAGTATAAGGTCCGCTTCCATGCCTTCATGGACAAGTCCTTTTCGGTCCGATATTCCCAAATGTTCTGCCGCATTTTTAGTGGCAAGAACAATGGCTTGCATGGGCGTAAGTCCGGCCTCAACATAGTACATAAGTTCCCGGTGTTCAACCTCTCCGCCCATCATTTCGAGCATATTGTCCGTTCCCATTGCAATATGTATTCCTGCATCGTACAACAGTTTCAGATTGTGCATATTGGTCGTAAGATAATCGGGATTTTTCTCGTATGTCATTGCGTTTACGGTCGGCACATAGTGCGCTCCGCTTTCTTTCCACAGATTGATAATGGCATCATCAGGAGAAAGCGCCTCATCAAGTATGCCGTGTTCAATACCGTATATTCCCGCTTCAAGCAGATCGCGCACATCCTCCTTGTAGAACACGTGAGCCGTGGTATTCAATCCGTTTTCTTTTCCTTCACGGATGATCTGCTGCATCAGGGACTTGTCAATCTTATTGATTTGAAGCTTCTTATCGAAATACCAGTAGTCACCGCCCTGATAGGTAAATTTCAGAAAGTCCACATCTGCGGCTTTCAGTTCCTTTATCCCCTCACTGACCTGCTGTGCGGTGCTGACTTCGATTGCCATTTCTTTTCTTATCCACGGATTATCCCCGCCGAGCGTATTGGCAGGATGACCATCGGGAGCGGTAAAATTAGGCCCTACGACCAGGAGCTCCGGACCTACGATTTTTCCTTTCCTGATCTCGTCACGCAGTTTGTATATAAAGTGCCTCGGAGCGCACAGATCCTTTACGGTTGTGATACCGTAGGGCAGGACCCTTTCTTTGAAGATGTTCGGTATCTCGCCACGCAGAAATCTGTCACTGTCCTCATCGCTGCGGTTGTTCAGCCCTTGGATATGAACATGGCAATCGATAAGTCCCGGCATAAGCGTCATATCGCTGCCGTCAATGACCTGTGCGGAGTTTGATGTGATTTCTTCCTCCGTTATTTTTTCAATTAAGCCGTTTTTAATCAGAACATTCTGTCCATGCATCTCGCTGCCGTCACCAACAATCACATGAACATTTTTGATTAGGTATCCGCTTGTCTTTCTCTTCTTTGGTCTGAGTAGGTATTTTACAAGTACAAAACAGACAACAGCGACCCCTATAATCATTTGTATCCACCCTATGAGCGGAATTCCTAAAAATACAGGCATAAACACGCCCTCCAGTCCCGGATGCTATCCGAATATTTTTTTGAAGTATTCGTCGAATGAATCCTTCGGCGGGATTGCCATGCCCTGATTTTCATCGGCAAGTATCAGAAGATGGTCGCCCGGATGTATATCAAACACATCCCGCGCTTCTTTCGGTATGACAATCTGTCCTTTCGTGCCAACCGTTACCGTCCACGCGTATTTTCCTTCTGGTTTATCCATTGAGAAGTACTCCTTTCTTTTAGTCATACTAATCATACATTTCATACCTTTCTTTGTCAATGGATTTCATCGGACTTTCATCAGAATTTCGCTTGTTTATCACAAAAACGCGTCACCGTCCTTCATCTCCTGAAACTCCACATATATCTTCGCCGACTTCTTGTCCTCCACCGTGATGGGATGCTTGCTGTCCCATGCGACGGAATACTGGAAAAATCCGTACTTCGGCGTAGCCGAGCCGTTCTTCAGGCATTTCCTTTCCGATGCCGACAGCACAAGTTCATCGCCTGCTGAAACGGCATTCTTAAAAACCGCCTTATGTGCCCCGGAGCCTGTTCCGATGGAAATGCTCCCGGCAGCCATATCCTGCAAGGGATAGATTTTGTAGTCCAGCCCCGCGGATGTCTTTCCGAGATTGAAGATAACGCAGGTGGCAGAACCTCGCACGATGCCGTTAAAGAACCGCTTTCCGCTGACGGAATAATCATCCGCGGTATCATATTCTTCAAGCATCGGCTCTGCGGTATTGACCGTGTAACCAGACAGCATATCGCCCTCCTGGAGCATAAGGTCGGTGAACCACACATCGCCATTGCAGTCCGTGACAAACGGACGGACGGTGACATTGACCACTCGTTTATCCTCTTTCTTTGATATGACTTCCACAAAGCGTTCAAAATCAGCCATTTAATCACCGTCCTGCGTCCATTGTATTTCACTGACATGACCGACCCACCCGGAGGCAAGGGAGCCGTCCTGCAGGAGCATATCCGTGATATATACCGTTCCCGTGCAGTCTGACACAAATACCCTGACCGTGATTTTCACAGGTCTGCCATACTGCGGGCTGACGTCTTTCTGCACATGAGTAAAACTTGCCATAATCATTCCTCCGAATCCGACGAGGATATCAAGTCTATCGTTCTTGTTTCCGTAGAGCCGTCCTCGTACTCAATGACAATCTCCACACCGACCTGCCCGGAAGAGCCGAGGGAGAGGTTTTCCGTGGCAATCTGCGCCGAGAAGGTATAGCTGTCACGATTGGAGGGAGTGACCGTCTGCTCCATGTATTTTGTAATGCCGGCCGCACCCTCGCATTTAAAGGATGCCGTGCCGGTTACACCGTTGTCCGTATCCACCGAAAAGCCCGAATTCGTCCAGTAACTGAAATTGGAATCCGCCCGTGAATTCTTCAGATGGTTGAACGGCACGAAGTTCTGCAGCTGCTGATTGTCGATGTAGTTCGCGCCCTCAAGGGTATCCGCCGCCGCGTCCCACTGCGCCGTTGTATCGCCAAGCTCCCGGAGCGTGGTGGAAAGTTCAAGCACCGTGTTCCACGGCTCCTGCAGGTTGTACTCCCTGCGGACGATCCTCGTCTTGATGGATAAGTCCAGATCTTCATCCGCCACCATAACCGTATCACCGAGGTTCCAGCTTTCATGCTCGTAACCCGTGAGGACGGTGAGGTCCATCGCTTTCAGCACATAAGAAATCCTCGGCGTTGAATAATCCGCAAGGCGCATATTGGCAAATTCAAGCATCTGGTACGGATTCGTAAAGGAGGAACAGTCGAGCGTCTTGATACGCACTTCGTTTGTGTAGCTATAGTCCTCCACATAAGCCTTGCCGTCATTGATGTTGGCAAATGTCATGCCGTCCGCGCCGACAGCATAGAGCCTCGTGATAAGCCCCGTGGTATCAATGACGCGCTGGATGGACTTCGTGTTCTTTTTGTAGCAGAACAATGCCCCGGAATCCGTGCCGGAAAAAGTCAGCAGGCTCACCGTCTTGTTGGCGTTATCGAAAATGAGGTCGCCGCCGTGAAGGTTCTGCACCTGCCGAAGGATGGAGAGCGCGTTATTCTCTGTCGATGTCCACGTCCTCTTGGTGCTGACATTGACTGTTCCGATTTCCCAGTCCGTCCCCTGCAGGGCATACGCCATCGGTACATCCGCCGTGTCCGCCGTGAACGATGTTTCTTCCTTTTTGACGGAGAATGACAGGTCATAGAACGCCGCCTCCGCATACACCGAGGTTATCGCTTTTCCGCTCTCGTCCTTATCGTCCGTCACAGTCCTGATGCGGTAGGTATCGGAAACAATGCGCACCTGCTTTTCGTTTTCGACATACGCTCGTTTGCTGTCCTTGAACGGAAGTTTGAATTCCAAAGTATCAATGCCGTTTATCTCGCTTGTAACGATGATGTCGTAGGCGTTCTCCAGAACAGCCACAGCGTTGTCATTGCCGTCAAGGATAACGGGACGGGCATAGCCGAGCTGCGAGTATAACGGTTTCGGGTTATCGTAAAGATTGATCGACCTGAGAACCGGCGTCCTTGCCGTGTTCGTGGTGGCAAGCGTCACTCTATACCGGATATATGCCTTTGACGGGGACTGCAAAGCGCCGCCCGTGCCAAGGGCGATCCAGTCCGTCCAGGTCGAAAGATCGTCCGATGTTGACGTTTCTATCAGCGAGACCGAAGTCACGCCCGGTGATACATCCGCACTGACGGACACCCTACCTGTGCCTGATATTCCGCACTCAATGGCGGCTGTGGTCAGCACACCGCTTGAAGGATACACGGAGTCCGTTGCCTTCAGAGTGACTGCATCCTCTGTGGTCAGTCCGTCCACATCCGCGTCCGTGTCCGCGCCGTTTGCCGAGAGGGATTTCAGGAACCACTCGGCAATATCATCGGCTGTCACATCCGCGTCGCAGTTTAAGAACCAGTCGTCAAACGCTCCCGCGTACCAGTAGGAGGTATTCAGCATGCCCCATACAAGGTCAGCCGTGCAGGAGCGATTGAGCGTTCCGTTTATCGTAAGCGCGGAGGAAATCCACACTTCTCCGCCGGTTTTGTCGCCGACCACGTACCAAGCCTTCTGATTGTCCGGCTCTATGACCGCCGCGATGAAGTACCACTTGGCGTTTTCCAGAGAAAAGGACGGCGTGACCGATGTGTCGAGTATCAGGCTGCCGGAGGAATTGTAGAGCATGAGCCTTGGCTTTCCCCGGATAAGCGACAGATAGAATATCGGATTGCCCGTTCCCGCTCTGGTGGAGAGGATAGGCGTATAGGTATTGCCGACCGAGTAAGTGGTCGGACGTATCCAGCCGCCGACAATGATCCGCTCTCCGATATCCGAGAACATCGTGCCGTCATTTGACGCCCGGAGATATGTCTTTTCAGATGAGGGATTGTTGATGTTCATCTGAAAGAAGTTACCGAGATGCCCTGTTTTGAAGTCGGCGGTCGTGCCGCTCCAGTTGTTGATGTATGCGTCCCTGCCGTTGCCGGAGGAATCCGCTGTGCAGGTGTTCGCGTCCGGCTCGGATTCATTGAACCGCCACAGACCGTCTTTTCCCCAGGCGGAAGGCACCTGCCCGGTAAAGGCGTCCTGTGTGTTCATCGTATTTTTAAGCGCCATCAAATCACCTCCAGCGGCTCCTTGCCGATATTTCCAGTTCCGTAAAGGTCACAGTATTGTCCGAAACAGCGACCGTCACAGTATTTGCGCCCACATTCAGCGTGGGGAAATTAAGTTCCGACAAAAGCGGCAGACCGTTCCGCAGCGTATTGCCGTTTGCGTCCACCACCTTTGCCGTCATAAGCGCCGAGTCAATAACCAGAGTCTCACCGCTTGCAAGGCTGCCGATGATTTTCAGTTCGCTGCCGTTCGTGGTTATCGTGATATATGTTCCCGTGCCGGACGGAATAACTCCCTTAAGCGAATACACGGGCAGGGAGTATGCGTTCCCAAGCGATCTCGATATTGTGGCTGTTCCGGCAGCTGAACTTGTGAAAGTCTCATCCGTGGCGGCGTAGGCATACGGATCGGGACATAAAAAGACAAGGTCGAATGTGCAGGAATTGCGCACCGCCTTGTCAAAGGAGAAGCCCTCGTTCAGCCTTGCGGAGTATACCCGTCCCGGCTCTTTATCGAGTATCAGAGGACACAGCCCGTTATCGGGATTGAGCCACGATACGATCTCATCCTTCAAGTCGAGGAAGTTCGCATCGCTCTTTCCGGGAGGAATAAAGCAGGAAATCTGAATCTTCCTCTCGCCGACAGTCTCTCCGAAATCGAACACGCCCTCGTGTCCGGGCATGGTGACGGTGTTGTTCCTAAGGTCCGGCATACGGTTTTCAGTTGTTATTCTTGTGGCAAGCCCCATCGACTGCGAGGTCGTGCCGTTAAATGAAAATCCCATATCAGATATATCCTTTCGCCCGTCTGCCGGCATTGAGGAGCGTGTTCAGCTGCTGCGATATCTTTCGGATATCATCGTCGCTACGCACGCTCATTTCCTGTATGTTAATTAGCGGCTGGTCGCCGGAAAGCGAAAGAGCCGCGCCCTGCACCGCGTCCTGAATCATGGAGCGCAGCGAGCTCACACCGACCACAGCTTCATCACCGGCCTCACCGCCGCCAAGAAGTGTGCCTCCGCTCTGGCCGAAGATGGTCGCATCCTTTAAGATCATGCCGCCGGACATCGCCTTCTTATACCAATCCACAGAAAAGTGCGGTATGGATGGCGGGTTCAGCGAAAAGCTGCCTGTGATGGAGAAGTGCGGCAGCTTGATCTTCGGCAGGCTCCAGCTGAAATTGAATACGCTCTTTAGCTTGTTTACGATCCCGGATACCGTGCTCCAGATGGTATTGAACACATTCGATATGGTACTCTTGATCCCATTTACGATATTGGACACCGTGCTCTTGATCGCATTGAAGCCGTTACTGATGCCGGACTTCATGGTATTCACCACATTCATGACCGCGCTCTTTATACCGTTCCAAACGGAAGTGACTACGCTCTTTACGGCATTGAAAATCGTAGAGGTCGTAGTCTTGATGGCATTCCATGCGGTGGTGATGACCGTCTTTATGGCGTTCACGACAGTTTCAACAGCTGTTTTTATCGCGTTCCAAACAGTAGTAACCACGGTCTTTATCACGTTCAGGACGGTTTCGATGATCGTCTTGTAGATATTGAAATAGGTGGTCACTACAGTTTTGATTGCATTGAAAATGGTTTCAAAAAAGCTCTTGATGCCATTCCAGATTGTAGAGATAACCGTCTTTATGGCATTCATCACGGTTTCAACCGTAGTTTTTATCGTATTCCAAGCTGTGGTAAGAAAACTGCTGATTGCATTTGCCACAGTGGTGAAGGTGTTCTTTATTGCCTCCCATATACTGACGAAGAAGTCCTTGATCGCCGTCCATATAGTAATGGCAATCTCCTTGACCTTTTCCCAGAGGTTGATCCAGAATTCTCTGAAGCCTTCGCAGTTGTTCCACAGGTAGATAAACGCAGCTACCAGCAGGCCGATGGCCGTAATGATCAGGCCTATCGGATTTGCCGCCATGACAGCATTCAGACCAGCCATCGCCGTCTTTACTCCAGCCATAGCAGTGGTAACAGTAGGAATAATTGTCATAATCGTACCAACAGCGGATATAACTTTGCCGACGATTACAAGTACCGGCCCGATTGCAGCAGCCACGAGTGCAATTTTTACGATCATCTGCTGCATAGGCTCTCCGAGGTTGTTCCACCATTCGGCGAGGGATTTCAGCTTGTCAGAGAGCTCTTTAAGGACAGGAGCGAGAACTGACATCAGGGAGTTGCCGACCTCCGCACCGGTTTCCTTCAGAGAGTTCATGGTCATCTGAAACTGGTCAATCGGGTCGAGTGTCTCATTGAAGGTATTCTCGACACTGCCTTCAAAATCTCCGAGGAAGCCGGAGAAATCCGACAGGTTGAGCTTTCCGGTCTGCACGGCATTATAAATGGAGGCACCGGCCTTACTTCCGAAGAGGTCATAGGCCGCCTGCAGCTTTTCTGCATCGCTTCCGCTTCCCTGCATGGTAGTGGAGAATTCCGCAAGTGCCTGATCCAGCGTTTTGCCGTCTGCCGTTGCATTCTTCATGGCTGTCTTTAAGCCCATCATGGCGGCAGATGTATCAAGGCCGGACATTTCCACCATGCCCATAAAGCCAGCGGCCTGCTGGGCAGTGAGTCCCATTTCCTTCAGCTGCGCGGCATTGGAGGAGAGGGCATTTGCCAGCGTGTCCATATCAATGCCGGTGGCCTGACCGGTAGCGTTTAAGGCATCCAGAAGATTATCTGCCTCGGAAGCGTCCATGCCGAAGGCGTTCATGACGGAGGATACATTGTCGATAGATGTCGAAACATCGGTATCATTGAGCTGGGCAAACTTGATGAATCTTGCCGAGAGGTCATCCAGCGCCTGCCCGGTCAGGCCGAAACGCGTGTTGACCTCGCCGACAGCAGCACC
>DGVL01000005.1:32402-37488 GCA_002394965.1 Lachnospira sp. UBA4285 | reverse complement strand
CATCAACAAGTATATTCTTCCGGGACAGGTTGAATCCTGCCAGCTTGAGATGGGTATGACCTGCCTGGAGCCGGGATCTGTGTGGAATACGATGCCGTGCCACACCCACGACCGCCGCATGGAAGTATATCTGTACTTTGACGTGCCGGAGGATTCTGTCGTGTTCCATTACATGGGCGAGCCCACAGAGACACGCCACATCGTGATGCGCAACGAGGAGGCTGTCATCTCTCCGAGCTGGTCGATTCACTGTGCATCTGCGACACACGCCTATACATTCATCTGGGGCATGGTCGGCGAGAACCAGGATTTCGACGATATGGACGATGTCCCGATGGAAGAGCTCCGGTAATTCATTCGGGAACCAATATTTTCAACGGATTCAGCGGGGCCGGCTTGTCCGGCCCTGTGAATAGATAAACAACAGGGAGGTTATAAAATGGCTGGAATTCTGGATAAGTTCAAGCTTGACGGAAAGGTTGCATGGGTCACCGGCGCATCGTACGGACTGGGACTTGCCTATGCGAAAGCACTTTATCAGGCTGGTGCAAAGATTGTCTTCAATGACATCAAGCAGGAACTGGTGGACAGAGGCCTTGAGGCGTACAAGAAGGCCGGGATCCCGGTTTACGGCGCGGTGTGCGACGTGACCAACGAGGAACAGGTTCAGGCATTTGTCAAGGATGTTGAGGAGAAGGTCGGGCCGATCGATATTCTGATCAACAACGCCGGAATCATCAAGAGAGTTCCGATGATCGAGATGAGTGTTGCACAGTGGGATCAGGTCATCAATGTTGACCTGACCGGTCCGTTCATCTGCTCTAAGGCGGTTATTCCGGGCATGATCAAGAGAGGACACGGCAAGATCATCAACGCCTGCTCCATGATGTCGGAGCTCGGCCGCGAGACCGTTTCCGCATACGCTGCTGCCAAGGGCGGACTCAAGATGCTCACAAGGAATATCTGCTCTGAGTATGGCCAGTACAATATTCAGTGCAACGCAATCGGCCCCGGCTATATCGCAACCCCGCAGACTGCTCCGCTGCGCGCAAGACAGGCGGACGGCTCGATGGCACCGTTTGACCGGTTCATCCGCTCCAAGACACCAGCTCAGCGCTGGGGCGAGACAGACGATCTGATGGGACTTGCCGTATTCCTTTCTTCTCCGGCATCGGATTTCATCAACGGACAGGTTGTCTACATCGACGGCGGTATCACAGCTTACATCGGTCAGGATCCGAGTCAGCTTGATGAGTCCAAGTTCGCCGCTGAAGTGGAAAAAGAAGATGTAAAGGTTGCCGACAAGTAAAATTGCCGGGAGATCTGCATAATGCATGAAGCAGCCAGCCCCTGCAGGGAGTCTTTGAAGGCGCCCTGCAGGGGCTTTGTGCTCGCGTGTTCCGGCGTCTTGCAGATAACGGCATCAGTCAGCCTGAATCGAAGGCCGTGTACGGAACTGTTCGTTTGCATAAACAGGGGTACTCAGGTATAATACTGCTAAAGTATGGGCTTTGTTTCGATTTCAGGGCGAAAGGAAGCTCTTCAGGAGGTCAGAGTTATGCGCAAAGTGGATACTGGCAAGACCAGAACTGACAGATATACGATCCGCCAGGACGTGGATCTCGGAGAGATAATCATCTCCGAAGAGGTGGTTGCCATTATTGCCGGGCTGGCGGCGACAGAGGTGGAAGGCGTCGAGTCCATGGCCGGTAATATAACCAAGGAACTGGTGGCGCGGCTGGGTATGTCCTATCTCTCCCACGGTGTCAAGGTGCATGTTAAGGAGAGCTCTGTAACCGTTGATCTGGCCCTGATTCTGAAGTACGGCTATGCGATCCCGGACGTGTCAAAGAGCGTCCAGGAAAAAGTTAAATCGGCAATTGAGACTATGACCGGTCTTTCTGTGGATGATGTCAATATCACGATAGCAGGGATCGGTGCTGAAAAGGCAAAACAGGTGAGTGCCAATGAGTAACCGGATGTCCAGAAGCCTGCTCCGGGAGCATGCATTCCGGATCCTTTTTGAGGCGGCATTTTATGATCCGAATTCTCTGAGCGGTCAGGCAGATCTGTACTTTCAGCATGCGGCGGATGACCCGGAAGATGAGGGCATGACACTCAGACAGACAGCTTTCACGGAAGCAGACAAGGAATGTATCCGTGAAAAAGTGATCAATGCGGCGGTGCATATCCCGCAGATCGACGAAAAAATCAACGCGGTGTCCAAAGGCTGGCCCACGGACAGGCTCGGGACAGCGGAACTTACGATCCTGCGCCTGGGCATCTCTGAGATGCTCTATGATCCGGATATTCCGGTGGGAGTGGCCATTGACGAAGCCGTGGAACTGGCGAAGAAGTACGGACAGAGTTCTTCACCGGCGCTTGTGAATGGAATTATGTCGAAACTCAAGCCGGCACAGGAGAGCTGATGGCAGGGCGCTTCACACGCGAGCCCTCAACCGTCACACAGGTGAACCAGCAGATCAAGGCTCTGGTCGGGAGTGATCCGTTCCTGGGGCATGTCTATGTGACGGGAGAGATCTCCAGAATTACGGACCGCAGCACACTGTACTTCACGATCAAGGATGATACTTCAGCGCTCAACTGTATCATGTGGCCTTCTGCCGCAAAGAAGATGCCTTACCGGCTGGAAAGCGGCATGAAAGTGATCCTGAGCGGCTACATGGACGTGTATGTCAGGGGCGGCAGCTATTCCCTCATCGTCGAGCAGGCCGTGCCTGAGGGGACGGGCGCGATCTATATCCGGCTGAAGAAGCTGGAGGAAAAGCTGCGGGAAGAAGGACTCTTTGACGAGAAGTACAAGAGGCCGATTCCGAAATTCGCATCCAGAATCGGAATTGTGACGTCTCCCACAGGACAGGCGGTTCTGGATATTGTCACCACCGCCAAAAAGCGGAATCCATATGTGGAAATTTTTCTGGCTCCCGCTGTCGTTCAGGGAGAGAGAGCTGCCGCGTCCATAGCCGAAGGAATCAGGAGGCTGAATGCTTTAAGTCCTGATGTTATTATTGTCGGGCGCGGAGGCGGTTCCAGTGAAGATTTGTGGGCATTCAACGAAGAAGAGGTGGCGTGGGCGATCTTTAATTCGCAGACGCCGGTTATATCGGCGGTAGGGCACACCGGTGATGTGTCTATCGCGGACTCGGTCGCTGACATGCACGTCATAACACCGACAGAGGCGGCCGTTGCCGCGGTATCGGAGATCTCGGAATTTGACGGGCTGATATCCGGTTATATGGAAAGCCTGGCTGACCGGATTCTGGCTGTGACCACAGAGAAGAGGAACCGGCTCTCGATGCGCCGTCTGAGACTTCAGACCCTAAGCCCGCTGCATCTGGCGGACACTTCCCGGAAAAGACTGGCGGCATACCCGGAGAAACTGTATTCGGCCATGAAAGCCGCTGCTGTCCGGGACCGGGCGCGCACAGAAAAAATGCGCGGAGAACTGCGCTACTATATGCAGGCAGAGCTCTCCGGGACACGAGCTCATCTGAAGCAGTCGGCGGCAACGCTTCAGGGGCTGTCGCCGCTGCGTGTCCTCGCAGGCGGCTATGCGTATGCGGAAAAGAGCAAGGGAAAGGGAAGAGCGGAGCGAATTTCCGGTATTGATCAGCTGGAGAAGGGCGACACTCTGAAACTGTATTTTCACGATGGACGTGCGGATGCTCTCATCATCGGCACGGACGACACGGTTTTTGCAGAGGGCAGAGAAGATCATGGAACAGGACGTTACGCAGCAGATGGACGAACAGGAGAAAAAAACGCCTGAAAGGCTCCAGGAAAAATTCGCACAGCTGGACCAGATACTGGCAGATCTTCAAAAAAAGGACATCTCACTTGAGGAGGCATTCGCCAGATATCAAGAGGGCGTCGAACTCGTGAAGCAGTGCAACGCTGCGATCGACAGAGTTGAAAAGCAGGTTCAGGTCCTGCAGGCAGACACGGAAAGTGAGGCCGCCAATTGAAAGATTACAGCACCAGACTGAAGAGTGAGACGGAAGCGGTTACCACGATTGTTACGCAGTATCTGCCGAAGCCGGAAGGTTTTCAGAAGAAACTGATCGAGGCTGCCGATTATTCCGTACAGGTCGGAGGGAAGAGGCTCCGCCCGATGATCCTGCTTGAATCCTACAGACTCTGCGGCGGCAGTGATGAGTCGGTGTGTTACCCGTTCATGGCTGCACTGGAGTGCATTCACAGTTACTCGCTGGTGCATGACGACCTCCCGGCGATGGACAATGACATGTACCGTCGGGGAAATCTCACGACACATGCGAGATTCGGCGAGGATTTCGGCGTGCTGGCGGGCGACGCGCTTTTAAACTACGCATTTGAGCTGATCCTGAAGGCTGTGTGCAGCGCAGGGACAGAGAAGCAGCGCCAGGATATGAGCAGGGCCGGCGAAGTGATCGCCAGGAAATCCGGCATTTTCGGCATGGCCGGTGGCCAGTCGCTGGATGTGGAACTGACCGGGAAGCCGGTCACGGCGCAGCAGCTGGATTTCATCTTCCGGCTTAAAACAGGTGCGCTTCTTGAGGCGGCATTCGCCGCAGGCGCCATTCTTGCCGGTGCCGGAAAAGAGAGCGTGGATGCTCTGACCCGTGCCGGGCTTCTTGTGGGGATGGCATTCCAGATCCGGGATGACATTCTGGATGTGACGGGCGACGAGAAGAAACTGGGCAAGCCGGTGAAGAGCGATGAAAAGAACGACAAGACGACCTATGTGACGCTCTTTGGCCTTGAAAGGGCGCAGAGGGATGTGGAGAAATATTCTGCCGAAGCGCAGAGCTGTATCCGCTCCTGCGGCAGCAATGATTTCCTGCTCTGGCTTGTCGAGAAGCTTGTGCGCCGGGATTACTGAGCAGAGGTTTGCGGGTATGTATCTTGAGACAATCAAAAAGCCAAATGACATAAAAAACATACCTTCCGGGCATTATTCGGACCTGGCTGCAGAGATCCGGCAGTTCCTGATCGAAAACGTGAGCCGGACGGGGGGACATCTCGCCAGCAATTTAGGCGTTGTGGAGCTCACGATGGCGCTTCACCTCGTCCTGGACTTTCCGGA
>DGVL01000005.1:0-32269 GCA_002394965.1 Lachnospira sp. UBA4285 | reverse complement strand
GACGGCTTTGAACATCTCAGACAGTTCGGAGGCATGAGCGGATTTTCAAGGCGCTGCGAGAGCGACTGCGATGCCTTTGATACAGGGCATTCCTCCACGTCGCTTTCAGTCGGCCTGGGATATGTATACGCAAGAGAGCTTACAGGCGCCGGAAACAAAGTGGTCTCCGTGATCGGAGACGGGGCGCTGACTGGCGGACTCGCCTATGAGGCGCTCAACAACGCTGCCAGACTCAAGAGCAATTTCATCATTGTTCTGAACGACAATAAGATGTCGATCTCGCGCAACGTCGGCGGTATTTCCAGGATGCTCAACGAAGTGCGAACGTCCGGGAAGTATTATGATCTGAAGGAGAGGGTGCAGGACAGACTGGAACGCGTGGACGGCGGTGATGAGCTGATCGAAAAGCTGAAAAAAACAAAGGCCAATATCCGCTCCATGGTCACGCCGCACACCATCTTTGACGGACTGGGGATCACCTATCTCGGACCAATCAACGGACACGATGTGAACGAGATGACGCGCGTGCTTCGCACGGCTATGCGGATCGACCACGCGGTTGTCATTCATGTCGTCACCAAGAAGGGCATGGGATATCCGCCGGCTGAAAAGTCGCCGAGCCGTTTTCACGGCGTAGGTCCTTTTGATGTCGCGACCGGCAGCCCGCTTCAGGAGAGCGGCCCGACTTATTCGTCGGCGCTCTCGGATGCGATCTGCGATCTGGCTAAAGAAGATGACCGGATCGTCGCGATCACCGCAGCGATGTCCGGAGGCGTCGGCCTGAAACGCTTCTCACACGCTTTTCCGCGAAGATTCTTTGATGTGGGCATTGCGGAGCAGCATGCGGTGACATTCGCCGGGGCCATGGCGGTGGCGGGCTTCAAGCCTGTCTTCGCTGTGTATTCCAGTTTCCTGCAGCGGGCTTATGATGAGATGCTGCATGACGTGTGCCTGCAGCATGCGCATGTGGTCTTCGCCATAGACCATGCGGGGCTGGTCGGCAGCGATGGAGAAACGCATCAGGGAATATATGATCTCTCGTATCTTTCGAGTATCCCGGGCATGACGATCTTTGCGCCGAAGAACGCATGGGAGCTGAAGGAGGGACTGCGGTTTGCCCTCGAAGAATTTGAAGGACCGATCGCTATCCGTTATCCGAAGGGCGAGGTAAAAAACATATACCTGGATTCCAGGCAGCGGATCATGGCCGGGAAGGCTGAAATACTGAGGCATGGGCAGGATGTGGCGTTTCTTGCGGTCGGCGACATGGTCGATGAAGCCGGGAAAGCCGCCGAAATTCTTGAGGAATACGGTATCCGTGCGACCGTCGTCAATGTGCGCTTCGTGCGGCCCTTTGACCGTCTGCTCTTCAGGCGGATCGCCGCGACGCACCGCATGCTTGTTCCTATGGAGGACAACTGCCGCACCGGCGGCTTTTCCGAGGCTGTCAGTGCGTGGGCCAGACTGGAAGACCTGAAGTGCCATATCCTGCCGGTCACGCTTCCGGACGCCTATATCCGGCAGGGCAGTGTCGGACAGCTGAGGAAACTGTACGGCTGCGACGCAGATGCTGTAGCGCTCCGGGTCCGGAGGGAACTGAAGAAGCAGGATGGAAGGACAGAAGTGGTCTGAACACGATGAGTAGAAAGAGACTGGATGTCATTCTCACGGAACGGGGACTTTTTCCCTCCCGCGAAAAAGCCAAGGCGGTCATCATGGCTGGCGAGGTATATGTGAATGGCCAGAAAGAAGACAAGGCAGGAACACCGGTCGCAGAAGACGCGCAGATTGAGGTGCGTCAGAAAAAGCCCCTGGCCTACGTGAGCCGTGGAGGCCTGAAGCTTGAAAAAGCGATGCATTCGTTTGATGTGAGCTTGGCAGGCAGAGTGTGTATGGATATCGGCGCATCGACAGGAGGCTTCACAGACTGCATGCTGCAGAACGGAGCTGTGAAAGTGTATTCAGTGGACGTAGGACACGGTCAGCTTGACTGGAAGCTTCGCAGTGATGAGCGCGTTGTGGTGATGGAGCGAACCAATATCCGGTATCTCAAGCCGGAAGACATAGCTGATAAAATCGGCTTTGCAAGTGTGGATGTTTCATTTATCTCTCTTTCCAAAGTCCTGGGACCTGTAAAACAGCTTCTTGAACCGGGGGCCCAGATGGTCTGTCTGATCAAGCCGCAGTTCGAGGCGGGAAGGGAAAAAGTTGGCAAGCACGGCGTCGTGCGGGACCGGTCCGTTCATGTTGATGTCATCCGCCAGGTGCTTTCCTTTGCTGCCTCGATCGGATTTCTTGTGGTGAATCTTACGTATTCTCCGATCAAAGGTCCGGAAGGCAATATCGAATATCTGTGCCACATCATCGAAAACGGAGATGAGGGCGGCATACAGCTTCCGCCGGACCGGATGGCGGAGGCGGTAGTGGCAGCGGCCCACAAAGAACTTGACAGGTGAAAAAATGGCACAGCCTCTGAAGAATTTTCTGATCATAACCAACGCGACCAAGGACCCCGGATTTCTGTTCACCAGACGGGTCGCCGACTGCCTGCAGGATCTGGGGTGCAAGGTACAATGCATGCAGGCGGATACAGACAGACAGAAGACAGCCGAAAAGGCTGACTGCGTGATCACGCTTGGCGGCGACGGGACGCTCATCCGCGCTGCCGGCGATCCGGGTGTCAGAGGTCTTCCGATTCTAGGCATCAACATCGGAACGCTCGGGTATCTGACCGATGCGGACCGATCCTCTGCATTTGATGTACTCGGGCGGGCGGCCTCCGGCGAATATGAGATCGAGCACCGGATGATGATAGACGGAGAAGTGCGCCGGAATGGCCGGGTGCGCTGCCACAACAGCGCGTTAAACGATATTGTTCTGAATCGCCGCGAGGACATGCGTGTCATGGATTTCGACATCTACATCAATGGCGACTTTCTGACCGGTTATACGGCCGATGGCGCGATTGTATCCACCGCAACCGGTTCAACGGCGTACTCCTTGAGCTGCGGAGGCCCGTTCATCGAACCCTCTGCGAAGGTCATGATGGTGACGCCGATCTGCGCGCATTCTCTGACGGGGCGCAGCATCATTGTCGATGAGAACACGAATATCGGGATCAGACTGCGGGATCGTGACAACGCGGCAAGGACCGACCGCGGTGTCTGGTTTGACGGGCAGTACTGTATCGATGTGCAGACGGGGGATGAGATCATCGTCCGCCAGTCAAGCCAGGAAACGCTCCTGGTCCGCACGACCCGCTGCGGATTCGTCCAGAGACTTCGCGAGAAACTCTGAGAACTTCGCGGGCTTTATCCGGCGCAGGAAGGAAAGATCATGAAAGCAGACAGACAGAAGGAAATCCTGAGACTGATCCGCGAGAAGTCCGTCGGCACCCAGGAAGAGCTGGCCAGGGCCCTGAATGAGGGCGGATGGAAAGTCACACAGGCCACGGTATCCCGGGATATCAGGGAGCTTCATCTGACCAAGACCGGTGACGGTCACGGCGGACAGCGCTACGTAGAGTATCACGTCAGCGAGCCGCATCTGAATGAGAAATATGTCCGCGTCCTGAAAGAAGGCTTCGTGTCCATGGATTCTGCCGGCAACCTGCTTGTCATCCGGACCGTTTCCGGGATGGCCATGGCGGTAGGCGCTGCGGTCGACGGCCTGCATTTTGAGGAGATCATCGGCTCCATCGCCGGTGATGACACCATCATGTGTGCCGTACACACGCCGGAGGGAGTCGCGAGGCTTATGAAGAAAATCCGCGATATACTCGGAACGTGATTCACCGACAGTTCTTTCAAGAGGATCCATGCTTACTAATCTACATGTTAAAAATCTCGCCCTGATACAGGAGGCCGATGTTGAATTCGGACCGGGGCTCAATATCCTGACAGGTGAAACCGGAGCCGGAAAATCGATCATTCTCGGCTCTATTCAGATCGCACTCGGCGGAAAAGCAGGCGCTGAGATTATACGCAGAGGCGCTGAGTACGCGCTCATAGAGCTTGTTTTTTTCGTGGAAGATCCTGACAAGCGGCAGGCTCTGCACGATCTGGGAGTAGAAGATGCACAGGAGGGCGAAGTAATCCTCTCGCGCAGGATCAGCCCCGGTCGCTCCCGAATCAAGGTAAACGGCACGTCTTTTACAGCCGCCCAGGTGCGGGCCATCAAGGGACTGCTCATTGACATTCACGGCCAGCATGACAATGCGGCGCTGCTCTCCCCGGAAGAACATCTGCGCCTGATTGACTCTTTCTGCCCGCCGCAGACCGAGAGTCTGCGGCAGTCTCTGCGCGACAGATACCGCCGACTCCAGGAGAAGAAGAAAGAGATCCGGGCACTCTCCATGGATGAATCTGCCAGGACCAGAGAGATTTCGTTTCTGCAGTTTGAGATACAGGATATTCAGAGCGCCAGGCTTATGCCCGGGGAAGACACGACGCTTGAGGCGGACTATCGCAGGATGGCGAATGCCTCCCGAATCTTTGAATATCTCACGGAAGCTGAAAACCTGCTGACAGAAGCACCCGGAAATCTCTCGGATCTGTCCGGGCAGATTATTCAGGCGGTGTCAAGAGCAGCGGCGTTTGATCCGGATCTTGCGGACACGGATAAGCTTCTGAATGACATGGACGGGATCATATCCGATGCGTCCAGATCACTCCGGGATTACATGGAGACACATGCATATGACGGACAGGCGCTGGCAGACACGGAAAACCGTCTGAACACAATCAATACGCTTAAGAGCAAGTACGGGCAGAGTATCCCCGATATCCTCGCGGCCTGCGACAAGAAAGAGAAGCGACTTCAGGAACTGGAAAACAGTGCGCAGATTCTCGAAGAAAAGCAGGCCGAGTGCCGGAAACTGCAGCAGGAGATCAGCAGGCTTGCGGAGGAACTGACGCAGGTGCGCCGTAAAACCGCAGACGCGCTGTGCACAAGAATCCGGGAGAGCCTCAGACACTTGAATTTTCTTGACAACCGGTTCACGGCTTCCTTTACGAAACTTCCGGAGCCGGACGCAACAGGCCAGGATGCGGTGAATTTCATGATCGCGGTCAACCCCGGCGAAGAACTCCATCCACTGCAGAAGACGGCTTCGGGCGGAGAACTCTCCCGCATCATGCTGGCTGTCAAGACCTGCCTGGCTGAAAAGGACCGGACGGGGACGCTTGTCTTTGACGAGATAGATGCCGGGATCAGTGGCAGGACAGCGCAGAAAGTCGCTGAAAATCTGCACTTTCTGGCAAAGTCGCACCAGATTATCTGCATAACGCATCTTGCACAGATCGCGGCAATGTCTGATGCCCATTTCCGGATAGCCAAGCATGTCGCGGACGGCAGAACCGTGACGACGATAAAAAGACTTTCAGAACCAGAGATCATTGAAGAACTCTCCCGGATCCTCGGCGGAACCCGCATTACAGATGCTGTCCGCAGGAGCGCGCAGGAGATGCGGGAAATGGCCCGAAAATCAGATGGCTCGGCGTATCAGCCGCCTTTCTTGACCGAAAATGTTACGTAAATATTACATATTTATTTCACAATGTGTGACAAATCTTTGAAAAAGGGTTGAAATGCACGATATGTAGTAGTATAGTTACACATGTTGAAATAAATTCGTAACAAAGTCTGTTAGTGTTTTATGAGGTGGTCATGTATTTTCGGAAATTTTCCAGAAGCCTGATGCTGGCAGCTACTATCAGTTCAGTTGCCGCGTGCGGTGTTATGGCCGATGACATATCGGATCTTACGCAGAAAAAGCAGGAGGCAGAGTCCAACATCTCCGATCTTCAGCAGCAGCTGACGGATCTCTTCAGCCAGATGAACAGCCTTGAGCTTCAGGCTCAGGACCTGAACGATCAGATTGCTGAAAACGAAACAAAACTGGATGAAGTCAATCAGCAGTCCGAAGATCAGACGCAGAAGATGTATGAGCGTATCCGGTACATGTACGAGAATCAGGCCGGGTCTTCTGTATCAGAGATCCTTCTTTCTTCGAAAGATTTCGCGGATTTTCTCAAGAAGAGCAGTTATGTCTCGAGTATATATCAGACAGACCGGGACGGTCTGCAGCAGCTGGCACAGACCAAGAGCGACATCGAAAGCCTGAATGAGCAGCTGACGGCGCAGAGAGATGAGCTGAAGGCTTCTTACGACGCGAGTCAGGAGAAGACACAGGAACTCCAGTCGCTGATCACAGATGCGCAGGGAACGGTTGATGATCTGGACAGTCAGATCCAGGCAGCAGCTGCAGAAGCCGCCAGAAAGGCGGCAGAGGAGGCCGCAGCAAAAGAAGCGGCAGCCGCCAGCTCGTCCGCTGCGGCATCAGCCGGTTCGGCACAGACTGCTCAGCATATCCTCGCGGCGGTAGGTCTTGCAGATCCGACGACAGGAAGCTCTGAGAGTTCCGGAAGTTCTTCGGATACATCTGTGAGCAGCAGTTCTTCAGCGGCTGAAAGTCAGGCTGCGCAGGCGGGAACCGCTGCATCTGCCGGTACATCGCAGACGCAGACAGAAGCACCTGTGACGGTACAAGAGACGACAACATCACAGACTGAGGAGACGACATCCGCAAGTGCTCCTGCAGAAGAGACAAAAGCACAGGAGACAGAGAGTGCAAAGTCTTCTTCCTCTTCCGAGAGTACCACGCATGTATCCTCTGATACTTCAACCGGAGCACAGGCACTCGCCATCGCCGAGAGTTATATCGGAACTCCGTATGTATGGGGAGGCACATCGCCGGCCGGTTTTGACTGCTCGGGTCTGACGCAGTATGTGTATGCGCAGCTGGGCATCAGCATTCCGAGAACATCAGCCGCACAGCTTTCCGCGGGGTATTCCGTCGGACTTGCCAATGCGCAGCCTGGAGACCTTGTTCTCTGCCCTGGCCATGTCGGAATCTATGCCGGCGGCGGCATGATCTTAAATGCTACACAGCCTGGTGATATCGTGCGGTATTCTTCCATATCTGCCTTCACGGTACTGGATGTGAGACGAGTTTATTGATGTTTATCCCTGGCGGATATGCTATAATAAGTGCAGCTTAGAGGCTGCACTTATTTTTTTGCTTTCGTGAGGCTCTGTGCGGCCTGCAATCCATATGCGCGGGGAGGAAAACCATGAAGAACATTCTGCTTGTGGCTTCTGAGGCTGTGCCTTTTATCAAGACAGGCGGATTGGCGGACGTTGTGGGCGCACTGCCGAAATACTGCGACAGGGAAAAATACGATGTGAGAGTGATGATACCGAAGTATATGTGTATTCCGCAGGAACTCCGGGACCAGATGAAATACATTACACACTTTTACATCGATCTGGCGTGGCGCACTCAGTACGTGGGCGTGCTGCAGGCTCAGATGGGCGGCGTGACCTATTATTTCATCGACAATGAGTTCTACTTCGGCGGCCCGAAACCGTACAGCTGGATTCACGAGGATATTGAGAAGTTCGCTTTCTTTGCAAAGGCTGCACTGAGTGCGCTTCCGGTGCTCGGCTTCCGTCCGGACATCATTCACTGCAATGACTGGCAGACAGGACTTATACCCGTATATCTTCACGAGCGGTTCGCGGATGGAGAATTCTATCAGGGAATACGTTCCATCATGACGATCCATAATCTTCGGTTTCAGGGAATATGGGACCTGAAGAAGGTGAAGGATATCACAGGCCTTCCGGATTATTTCTTTACATCCGACAAGCTGGAGGCGTACGGAGACGCCAATTATCTGAAGGGCGGTATTGTGTACGCCGACTGGGTGACGACCGTGTCTCCGACATACGCGGAGGAGATCAAGACACCCTTTTACGGTGAGCATCTTGACGGGCTGATGCGGGCGCGCAGCAACTGCCTGTCTGGAATCGTCAACGGCATTGATTACGAGCTGTTCAATCCGGAGACTGACGGAAAGATACCGGCAAGATACAATCAAATCACTTTCCGGAAGGAAAAGTGGAAGAATAAGGTGGAACTGCAGAAGCAACTCGGCCTCGCGCAGGACAAGGACAGATTTATGATCGGCGTCGTTTCACGCCTCACGGATCAAAAGGGGTTTGATCTCATCAACTGCGTGATGGATCAGATCTGCCAGGAAGACGTTCAGCTGGTTGTCCTGGGCACGGGCGAAGAACGCTATGAGAACATGTTCCGCCACTTTGACTGGAAGTACAATGACCGCGTGTCAGCCAACATCTATTACTCGGATGACCTCGCGCGCAAGATCTATGCTGCTTCCGATGCGTTCCTGATGCCATCTCTGTTCGAGCCCTGCGGACTTTCCCAGCTTATCAGTCTGCGTTACGGGACGGTTCCGATCGTGCGCGAGACAGGAGGCCTGAAGGACACCGTCGAGGCCTACAATGAATATGAGGGCACTGGCACCGGGTTCTCATTTGCCAACTACAATGCGCATGAGATGCTCGGAATCATCAATTATGCCAAAGACGTGTACTACAATCACCGCCATGAGTGGAACGGGATTGTCGACCGCGGAATGACCCGCGACTTCTCCTGGACGAATTCCGCGAAAAAGTACGAGAAGCTCTACGATCAGATCCTCGGTTGATTTTACCGTCAGGCTGTGGTACATTAACCGGAGCGTGCGGATGTGGCGGAATGGCAGACGCGACAGACTCAAAATCTGCTGGTGGTGACATCGTGCGGGTTCAAGTCCCGCCATCCGCATTTCGTCCGGCCTGTGATTTACACTTGGTAAGTCACAGGCTTTTTTTGTAGAATCAGTCTGTGAGTTTATGGAACGGTGCCAAGCCGGATGGGAGTTGCTGCGATGGCCGGGAAGGACGACGGAATCTGCGAGAACATACAGCGCGATATACCGCTTTTTGTATCCGGAATGCTCTCCGACAGAGACATGAAAAGTTTCATATGTCACGTGGAGCATTGCAGGAGCTGTCAGGAAGAACTCATGACATATGATATCCTGGAATATGGTCTGAAGGAGAAGAAAGTGCTGTCTGATCCTGACGCCGAAACAATGCGCCTCATCCGGGATTATGATTTTCAGGAGCTGATGAAGAAACAACTTTCTGACATGAAAACGGAGGGGCGCCGGAAAGAAAAGTGGGAGCATCTCTCGCTCCTGGCACTGGGCATCGCGAATATCGCCGCGCTGGGTGCGGCGGCACTCATGCTTCTGGAAAAATGGTAAAGGGGATTATCTTGAAGAAAAAAATTCTGATCGTTGACGGACACAGCATCATGAACCGGGCGTATTTTGCAATGCCTCATCTGACCAACGCGCAGGGCGAGCCGACTGGCGCGATCCTGGGCTTTCTGAACATACTTTTCCGCTATCTTGACGAGCACTCTCCGGAGTACCTGATCGTCACATTTGATACGGCGGCACCGACATTCCGGCACAGGATGTATCCGGATTACAAGGGGACAAGAAAGCCCATGGATCCGGAACTTCACGAGCAGATTCGTGAGATCCGGGAAATTCTCTCGGCCATGGGTATTGAGACCCGGTCACTTGCCGGTTACGAGGCTGATGACCTGATGGGAACGCTGGCGTGCAGAGCCGCAGAAGCCGGGCTGGATGTGATGATCCTGTCCGGGGACCGCGACCTGCTGCAGCTTGCGGCGCCTTCTGTCACCATCACGATCCCGAAAACGATCAAAGGAAAGTCGCTTGTCGAGGAATACGGGCCGGAGGAGGTCAAGAAGACCTTTGGTGTTACCCCGAAGGAATTCATCGATGAAAAGGCACTGATGGGGGACAATTCCGACAACATTCCCGGCGCACCCGGAATAGGTCCGAAAACCGCTGCCAGACTCATCGGGCAGTATCACAGCATCGACGAGGTCATCGCCCACGCGCAGGAACTGAAGCCTGACAAGGTGCGCCGCTCTGTCTCTGAGAATGAAGAACAGATCCGCATGAGCTATGATCTTGCCAGAATCCGCACCGATGCGCCGGTTGAACTTAATCTTGAAGGGGCGGTGACGGGAGATTATTTCAACGAAAAATCATATCCCTACTTCAAGAAACTGAATTTCAAGAAGTATCTTGAGCGTTTTGCTCCGGCGGACGCAGAAGCAGTGCCGGAGGCAGGCGCCAAGGTGCGCCCGGTGGAGCAGATACACCGACTTGAAGCGGCTGATCAGATCTTTCGGGAACAGGCGGAGGCGCTTTCTGGCGGAAAGCGGCTCGGTGTGAACTATCTAATCTGTTCCGGCAAGGTCATCGGGCTGGCGCTCGCACCGGAAGAGGGAGATAGGAATTACTTCCTTCCTACGGCCGGTTATTTTACAATAAGCTATTTTGCGAAAAAGCTGATCGAGCTCTCGGATGCCGCATCGGACAGAAATCTGTGCTTTCTCGACCTGAAGGGACAGCTCGAGGCATTCACGGATCTGTACATCGCCAATGTGCGCCGGGAAGCGCTCTTTGATGTCTGCATCGGCGATTATCTTCTCTACCCGGCCAGAAGCGCCTACACATCAGATGTCCTTGCAGGCGCGCTGCTTGACACGGCGCTGCCTTCCCTGTCCGAGCGGGCCAGGGCGTCGGGAAAGAAAAAGGAAGATGATCTGCTGCCGGACGCGCCGGAGCGGATGGAAGACGCCGCGCAGCGGGCCTGGACGGCTGTGATGACGGCGGGAAAGATCGCGCAGGGGCTGAAGGATGCCGACATGTACGATCTTTTCGAAAACCTGGAGATGCCGCTCGTCTTTGTTCTCCACGACATGGAGAAGACCGGCGTGCGCATCGACGCAGCCTCACTGAAAGAATATGCGGATGGACTTGGGAAAAAGATTGAGAGCCTGACGGAAAAAATCTACCGGCAGGCGGGAAAGACCTTTAACCTTAACTCGCCGAAGCAGCTCGCTTCGGTTCTGTTTGAGGAACTGAAACTTCCGAACGGGAAAAAAGGAAAGAACGGATACTCGACATCGGCGGATATTCTCGAGAAGCTCGCAGACGACTACCCGATTGTGGCTGATATTCTGGAGTACAGAACATACAGCAAGCTCAAGTCGACCTATGCGGACGGGCTGCCTGGCTACATTGCATCGGACGGTCGGATCCACTGCCATTTCAATCAGATGGTCACGGCGACCGGGCGGATCAGTTCATCAGACCCGAACCTTCAGAACATTCCGGTGCGTCAGGACCTGGGCCGGCAGATCCGCAGGATGTTCATCCCCCGGGACGGATATACATTCATCGATGCGGACTATTCGCAGATCGAGCTGCGCATCATGGCGCACATGTCCGGGGACGAGAGACTCATTCAGGCATATCGCTCCGAGAAGGATATCCACCGGATTACAGCTTCGCAGGTGTTCCATGTGCCGTTCGAGGAGGTGACGCCGCAGCAGCGCCGCAACGCAAAGGCGGTCAACTTCGGTATCATCTATGGAATCAGCGCTTTCGGCCTCTCCAAGGATCTGAGCATCTCCAGAAGCGACGCGAAGCACTACATAGAGCAGTATTTTGAGACCTACCCGAAGGTGAAGGAGTACATCGACCAGCTCGTTGCTTCTGCCAGAGAGACCGGTTACTCGACTACGATGTTTGGACGCCGCCGCCCGATTCCGGAGCTTAAAGACAGCAACTTCATGCGCAGACAATTTGGCGAGCGCGTTGCCATGAACGCGCCGATCCAGGGAAGTGCGGCGGACATCATGAAGATTGCCATGATCCGGGTCAGTCAGTCACTTGCGGCCAGTCACATGAAATCCAGAGTGGTCCTTCAGGTGCACGATGAACTGCTTGTGGAGACGGCTCCGGGTGAGGAAATGGCGGTGAAACAGATCCTCACCGAATGCATGACACATGCGGCGGATCTGAAGGTGCCGCTGGAGATCGACATCAACGAAGGCAGCAACTGGGCGGAGGCGCACTGACGGCATGAAAGTTATCGGACTGACAGGCGGAGTCGGAAGCGGAAAGAGCACGGTCACGGAAATTCTAAAGGACCTCGGATACCAGGCGGTTCAGACCGATGCCATCGGAAAGGATATGATGCGCCCGGGCGAGGCGGGATACCGGGAGATTGTTCTGCTTTTCGGAGACAGCATTCTCCAGGAAGACGGACAGATTGACCGGAACAGACTGGCGGAAATTATCTTTCACGAGCCGCGTAAAAAATCTGTGGTCGAGAGTATCATCCATCCGCTTGTCAAACGGCGGGTGATCGACGCGGTGACAGAAGCGCGGATCCGGGGAGATGCGGATTATTTCTTCGTCGAGTCGGCGCTCTTATATGAGGACCACTACGAGACGGTCTGCGATGAGTTCTGGTATGTGTATGCGCCTGAGAGCGTGCGCCGGCAGCGGCTGAAGGCCTCACGGGGCTACAGCGACGAGAAAATCGACAGTATTCTGAAGAGCCAGCTCTCCGACAAAAGCTTCCGCTCCATCTGCACGCAGGTTATCGACAACAGCGGAGATCGGCAGAAGACGAAAGGCTGCCTTGAGAAATTGTTAAACCTATGCTAATGTTATGCGAAACGGGAGGAAGAAACGTTCATGCGCATGATGAGCATCGCCAGCGGAAGCAGCGGCAACTGTATCTATATCGGCTCTGATGACACACATATCCTGATCGACGCCGGAATCAGCCGCCGCAGGATCGAAGACGGACTTAAGCTGGCCGGGCTCTCCATAGCGGATATCGATGCGATATTTGTCACGCATGAGCATTCGGATCACATCAAAGGTCTGGGTGTGATTGCCCGCAGGGATGCAATCCCGATCTATACGACGTCCGGGACGATGAAGGGAATCCGGCAGACGTCTTCACTCGGAGAAATTCCGGCCGATTTGTTCCGGCAGGTCGCTGCGGATGAAAATGTGCAGGTCGGAGATCTGACGGTTCACTCCTTTGCCGTGTCCCACGACGCAGCGGAGCCGGTAGCATACACGGTGAGCTGCGGCAGCAAGAAGGCCGGTGTATGTACAGACCTCGGGATCTATACGGATTACACGGTGCAGAATCTGAAGGGGGCCGATGCACTTCTTGTCGAGGCCAATCATGACATTAACCTTCTGGAAGTCGGACCGTATCCGTACTATCTGAAACAGAGAATCCTGGGAAAGAAAGGACACTTGTGCAATGAGGCGGGTGGACGGCTCATCAGCAGTGTTCTGAGTGGCCGGATCCGGGCTGTTTTTCTGGGACATCTCTCAAAAGAGAACAATTACGACAGACTTGCCTATGAGGCGGTGCGCCAGGAGATCGACCTGGCGGACAATGAGTACAAGGCAAAAGACTTTGACATCCGGATTGCGGGGCGGGATGTCCCGTCGGGAATCGTCGAGCTTTAAATCACATCAGGGAGGATAAAATTCATGAAGAAGTGCATTATCACAGTGGTGGGAAAAGATACCGTCGGAATTATCGCGAAAGTCTGCACCTATCTTGCCGATGCCAGAATCAACATCCTGGATATCTCCCAGACGATTCTGTCGGGGTATTTTAATATGATGATGATTGTTGATGTATCCGATTCCGTGAAGTCCTTTGACACTGTCGTCAGTGAACTGGAAGAAGTTGGCGATTCCATCGGGGTGAAGATCAAGTGCCAGCGGGAAGAAATCTTTGACAGCATGCACAGGATCTGAGAGAAAGGACGGCGCTGATCATGATCAACATAATGGAAGTCGCTGAGACCAACAAGATGGTCGAGCAGGAGAATCTTGACGTGCGCACCATCACCATGGGAATCAGCCTTCTGGACTGCGCAGGCCCGGACCTCTCGGATGTCTGCGACAGAATCTACCGCAAAATCACAAGCTATGCGAAGGACCTGGTCTCTACCGGCGAGGAGATCGCAAGGGAGATCGGCGTTCCGATCGTGAACAAACGGATCTCGATCACTCCGATATCGCTTGTCGGAGCGGCCTGCTGCCACACGCCGGACGACTATGTTCAGATCTGCCGTACGCTTGAGAAGGCAGCTCTGCGAGTCGGAGTCAACTTCATCGGCGGATATTCCGCCGTTGTGTCCAAGGGCATGACGCCGTCCGACGAGCTTCTGATCCGCTCAATTCCGAAGGCACTTTCCTGTACAGAACACATCTGTTCTTCGGTCAACGTTGGTTCTACCAAAACCGGAATCAACATGGATGCGGTGCGCCTGATGGGACAGATCGTGAAGGAGACAGCCGAGCTCACGAAAGACACGGATTCCAGTGGCTGCACGAGACTGGTTGTGCTGTGCAACGCGCCGGATGACAACCCGTTCATGGCGGGGGCGTTCCTCGGCGTGACAGAGCCGGACGCTGTGATCAACGTCGGTGTCTCCGGCCCGGGTGTCGTCAAGTACGCGCTGGAAAGTGTGCGGGGTGAGAGTTTCGAGGTGCTGTGCGAGACGATCAAGAAGACTGCATTCAAGATCACCCGCGTCGGGCAGCTCGTGGCGCAGGAGGCGGCGCGCCGTCTTGGCGTGCCGTTTGGCATCATCGACCTTTCCCTGGCTCCGACGCCGGCGATCGGGGATTCCGTCGCGGATATCCTCGAGGAGATCGGCGTTGAGAAGGCAGGGGCGCCCGGCACTACCGCCGCTCTGGCACTGCTCAACGATCAGGTCAAGAAAGGCGGCGTCATGGCTTCTTCTTATGTGGGCGGCCTTTCCGGTGCTTTTATTCCGGTCAGCGAGGATCAGGGGATGATCAATGCGGCCGCTGCCGGGGCGCTCACGATCGAGAAGCTGGAGGCTATGACCTGTGTATGCTCGGTTGGCCTTGATATGATCGCGATACCGGGTGACACCAAAGCTTCGACAATTTCCGGCATTATTGCGGATGAGGCGGCGCTCGGCATGGTCAATCAGAAGACCACAGCGGCAAGACTGATTCCGGTTGTGGGCAAGACGGTCGGCGATCACGCTGAGTTCGGCGGTCTGATGGGCCATGCTCCGATCATGCCGGTGAACCGCTTCGGATGCGAGGATTTCATCAACCGCAGGGGAAGAATCCCGGCACCGCTGCACAGCTTCAAGAACTGAATAAAATCAGACAGGGACCGGAAGGCATCAAATGCTTTCCGGTCATTTTTTCAGGAGATGACGTGTATGAAGCGATTTGTCATCATTGGCGCCGGATGGCGGGCGATGTATTATGTCCGGGCTGCCGCAAGGCAGTCGGGAAGCTGTTATGAGCCGGTTATCTACTGCCGGAATCCGGAGAAAGCAGCAGAACTTCGGGACAAGAGAGGTCTGATATGTTTCTCTGATTTTCAGGAGTGCCTTTCGACAAGGCCGGATTTTCTGGTGCTTGCGGTTCCGAAAGAGGTGTCATTTGAATGGATTGTCCAGCTGGAGGATATCGGGCTTCCCATCCTCTGCGAGACGCCGCCGGCATTGACACGGGATGAGCTGCATAGAATCTGGCAGGACAACTGCAGCGGCAGACTGCAAATGATGGTTGCGGAACAGTATCTGCTGACCCCTTCGCTTGCGGCAATCTATGAGGCTGTAAATTCCGGGAAGATCGGAGATCCGTATTATCTGCGGATCTCCCGGGCTCACGGATATCATGGAATCAGTCTGATCCGGCATTTTCTTCATGTCCGCGGCAAAACCGCTGCAATACAGGGGCAGCAATGGCAGGAGCCGGTTCTTGTCACGGGGCACAGACCGGGAATTATCCGGGACGGTGATGTCAGAAGTGAATCTCGTGATTTTGTGACGTTTGCGTTTGAGAACGGAAAGAGAGCGGATTACGATTTTGACAGTGTTCTGTATCATTCCTCCATCCGTCGGTATCATCTGCTCCTGCAGGGCGAAAGGGGAGAGATATGTGACCAGCACATGGTTTATGCCATGAACGATCATGGAAAGGAGACATTTGCCGGGGAGAAAATTGGCCCGGGCACATCCTATCAGAACCGGTTTGGTGTGGAAGGCGCCCCTGACCGACAGGATTATGAAGAAGATGATATTGCGATTCGCAGACTGATGGACAGCATGGACAGCGTCCGGGAGGGCAGAGACGGGGCTTACCGCCTTGCGGACGCCCTGCAGGATACGTATCTGTGGCTCCTGATGCAGGAGGCTGTTGCGGGCGGGAAGTGCATCCGCAGTGTGCCCCAGCCGTGGCAGAGCGCACTGACAGACTGACGAATACGGTTTTTGAATCACAGACGGATAATTCCCGCTCTGAATTCATCCGGCATGAGGCGGCCGCCTGCTGCCGCGTATATCTGTCTGTACAAATTGGCTGCGTGCCGGTCTTCGGCGAAAAGATCTCCGAAATCGGCAGTTTTTGTTATGACGGGACAGGGGGCCTCTCTGGCGCATTCGTGCAGATAGCGCTGACCGGTCTTTGTAAACCCGAGAACTCTCACATAAGGCAGCCCGCCGCGGTACTTTTCTGCCGCCTGCTTACGGATTTCAAGCAGGATGTGTGTCAGACCACGAGCGACATTAGCCCGGGTTACATTGCGTGTCTTCACGGTGTCTATGAATTCATCCATGGAATAAGCGGGATCAAACAGACGAGCAATCCGCATGGCGACGGATTCCGGGATGTCTTCATACTGTGTCAGCTCCTGCGCGGCGCAAGCCTTGCTGTATCCGTACCGGTACAGGATGTCTTCGATTTTTGCGTAAAGAACCTGCCGGAAATCTTCCGGGCTTAGCGGAAGAATCTCCTTTCGCCGTACACTTTCTGAAAGTCCCGGTGCTATGCAGGAGAGGACGGCTGGATCCGGAATCTTTCCGTCTCTGGAAGCCCTGAGTATCTGTTCCCGGATTGCAGAAGCGCTGAGTTCTCCGGGTGTTCCTTCGCGCGTCACTTCGGGCAGAGTCAGAGCCGCCGCGTCGTGTCTGGCACCGATGCGCCGCACCGGAACAAACTCACAAGAGCAATGTTCTCTTTCGGCGGCTTTCATGTACTCAATGCCAAGGATATCGTTGGGAGAGCGCAGGAGACGTCTCACGGCATCTTCCGGGATAAGAGAAGACGGTACCGCTTCACCAGAATTGTGGCAGAATACCTGCACGAGAGCCTCTTCTCTTGCTGCAGGGAAAGAGGCTCCCTGCCGCATGGCCTTTGCGATATATTCCCGGTAAACGGCCGGCTCGCAGGCAAGAAACGAGGCAATGCGCCGCATAAGAGAAAGATCGGTACTCTCCGAGCCGAATGAAACACAGGACACGTTCAGAGCCGCCAGCGTGCGAATAGCGCCGAGCGCAAACATCTCGGCGGATGAAACGGCGTACACAACCGGCAGTTCCAGGACAAGGTCGGCACCGCCTGTGAGCGCTGCCTTCGCGCGGGTGTATTTGTCATAGACTGCCGGGGCACCGCGCTGGACAAAGTCGCCGCTCATGACGACGACGGTGCAGTCGGCGCCGGATAGACGGCGGGCTTCCCCCATCTGCCAGATGTGTCCGGTGTGCATTGGGTTGTATTCGGCGGTGATTCCGACAGCTTTCAATAAGGACCTCCAGACGATTCATTTTTATGATGTTATTATACTATTTTTAGAGCTTATCACGAGAAAAACAGGGATAGTGCATACGATTTTGAACAATGCACAGCCTTGTAACACTGTAAAAAGAGTTTATAATACAAAGTAAAGGCTTACATAGACGGGACGTGTGAACCGTCTTTTTATTGTGCCTCAAAAGGAGGAATCATCAGGTATGGCATTCATTGACAAGATCAAACAGCAGGCAAAGCAGGACAAGAAGAGAATCGTGCTTCCGGAGACCATGGACAAGAGAACATTCGAGGCCGCCGAGAAGATCCTGAAGGAAGGCATTGCGGACATCATCCTGATCGGCAGACCGGAAGACATCAAGAAGAACAGCGAAGGTTTCGACATCTCCGGTGCTGTATGCGTTGACCCGTTCACGGATCCGAACAGACAGAAATATATTGATAAATTCGTCGAGCTGCGCGCCAAGAAAGGCATGACCCCGGAGAAGGCGGAAGAGCAGATGACTTCTGACTACATGTACTATGCGTGCCTGATGTGCAAGTGCGGAGACGCTGACGGCGCGGTTTCGGGTGCCTGCCACTCCACCGGCAACACGATCCGTCCGGCGCTTCAGCTTCTGAAGACCAAGCCGGGAATCCACAGCGTTTCCGGGTTCTTCCTGATGGAGGTTCCGGACTGCGAGTTCGGCGATAACGGCCTTTTCGTTTTCGCTGACTGTGCCGTAAACACCGACTTTGACTCTGCAAAGCTTGCCGAGATCGCCGGTCTTTCCGCCGAGTCCTTCCGCATGCTCACAGGCGACGAACCGAAGGTGGCCATGCTTTCCTATTCCTCAAAGGGCAGCGCAAAGCACGACGATGTGACCAAGGTTGCCGATGCTGTCAAGATCGCGCATGAGCAGTATCCGGACCTGAAGCTTGACGGCGAGCTGCAGCTTGATGCGGCTCTGGTTCCGAGTGTCGGCGCCGCGAAGGCACCGGGCAGCGAGGTCGCCGGTCATGCCAACACCCTTGTATTCCCGAGCCTTGAAGCCGGAAACATCGGCTACAAGCTGGTTCAGCGCCTTGCAAAAGCAAATGCATACGGCCCCATCCTGCAGGGTCTCGCAATGCCGGTCAACGATCTGTCCCGCGGATGCTTCGCGGATGATATCGTCGGCGTCGTAGCCATCACCGCTGTTCAGGCACAGGCAAACAAGTAATCAAAGGAGTTAATGTTCACATGAATATCTTAGTCATCAACTGCGGAAGCTCTTCCCTCAAGTATCAGCTGATCAACATGGACGACGAGAGCGTTCTTGCCAAAGGCCTTGTTGAGCGCATTGGAATCGAGGGCTCCCAGCTCACCCACAAGCCGGCCGGCAAGGATGAGTACGTAGTGAAACAGGCGATCCCGGACCACAAGGTTGCCGTTCAGCTTGTGCTGGACGCCCTGGCAGATCCGCAGCACGGCGTCATCAAAGACGCTTCGGAGATCTATGCCATCGGCCACCGCGTTCTCCATGGAGGTGAAAAGTATCAGGCGTCCATCGTTGTCAATGATGATGTCAAAAAGGTCATCCGCGAGTGCTTCGATCTCGGACCGCTCCACAATCCGGCCAACCTCATCGGCATCGAGGCCTGCGAGGCGGCTATGCCGGGCAAGAAGAACGTCGCTGTATTTGACACCGCGTTTGGCGGAACCATGCCGCCGAAGGCGTATCTGTACGCAATTCCGAGGGAGTACTACGAGAAATATCATATCCGCAGATATGGCTTCCACGGCACAAGCCACAGCTTCGTGTCCAAGGAACTGATCCGCTTTGCCGGACTGGACATGAACAATTCCAAGGTCATCGTCGCGCATCTGGGCAACGGCGCCTCCATCTCCGCGACCGTCAATGGCAAATGTGTCGACACCTCCATGGGCCTGACCCCGCTGGAGGGTCTGATCATGGGCACACGCTCCGGCGACCTGGATCCGGCTATCCTCGAGTTCCTCTGCAACCATGAGCACATCTCGATCAGTGAGATGCTGACGATTCTCAACAAAAAGTCCGGTGTTTACGGTATGTCGGGCGGCATCTCCAGTGACTTCCGTGATCTTCAGAAGGCCATGGAAGATGGAAACGAGCTCGCAAAGGCGACAATGGAAGCGTATATCTACCGTGTTGCCAAGTACATCGGCGCTTATACGGCAGCCATGAACGGCGTGGATGCAATCGCCTTCACGGCCGGCGTCGGCGAGAACTCCAACTTCATCCGCGAGAAGGTCACCAACTATCTCACGTATCTCGGCGTGAAGATCGACAAGGCAGCAAACGACGCGGCTCACGGCAAGGAGATGACGATCTCAACGCCGGATTCGAAGGTCAAGGTCTGCGTCATCCCGACGAACGAAGAGCTTGCCATCGCAAGAGAGACTCTGGCCCTGACAAAGTAAGACATCCGGGTGTCACACAGGAATATCAGAAAATCAGAAAAGTCCTCTGCAGTGTTTCCTCGAACTGCGGAGGGCTTTTTTTAAATCCCCGCATTTTGACAGGTTGCACTATGGAAACGCCGGAAATCAAAGAGAACGCCGATGCTGAAACCGGGAAGTCTGAGCGTTACCGATGCGGAAAGATATTTATCAACAGAACAGTTTCCAGAGCCTGCAGGCCGGAGTATAATAATATTACGATCAGAACGGATCACAAGGAGGGGGAAGGCGTGCTGCATTGCGACAGAGCAACAATCCGGGCAAACCTGACAGTTGCCTGCCTGATTCTGCTTGCAGCTGTGCTCCATTATACGGATATCGGCAGTCTGTGGGGCAGCGGCGCATCTCTTATCTGTGTCGGGACAATGATCTATGTGGGCCTTCTTCTTTACTGGGGGGTCACACTCAGACACCGGCTGACCAATATACGGATGCGAAGGCTGCTCTTTACCTCGATTGGCCTCATGATTCTCTGGTTCGTGCTAAGAAGTGCAAAGTATGATTTTTTTGGTTTTTCCCGCGACATCTGCCGTCAGCTGTGGTACAGCTATTATATTCCACTGAATTTTCTTCCCACCCTGTCCCTTATTGCAGCCTGGAGCATCGGCTATCGAAAACACGAGAAATGGCTGTGGTTTCTCCTGATCCCGGATGGCATTTTCACAACGCTCGTTCTGACAAATGACATGCACCATATTATCTTTGGCTTCACGCCGGATATTCCCTGGGAGAATTATTACCGGCAGCTTCCGATGTTCTTCGTCATGACTGCGTGGATGGCCTTGCAGTATCTGACAGCTCTTGCAGTCATTTTTCATCAGTGCCGCATCTCTCACAACCGGCGACTTGTATGGCTGCCGGTCATCTGGATTCTCTGCATCACCATATTCTTTTTCTGGTACAATGCTTTTCAGTTTCTCTCGATCCGAAAGCCGTTTGAGGTGACGGAGGCAGCGGGAATTGCCCTTGCAGCGGCTTGGGAGAGCTGTATTCAGACTGGTCTGATACCCTCCAATATCGGATATGAAGAATTCTTACGGGCTTCTACGGTGGATGCACAGATCGTCGACCGGGATGGCGGGGTGCGCATCTCTGCTCCCGGTGCTGAGTCGCTGACCGATGCAAACCGGCTCGCCGCCAGAGACGTGCCGGTGTTCCTGAGTCCGGATATCCGTCTGCAGAGCCGAGCCATCCGGACGGGGCGCGTGTACTGGAAGGATGACCTGTCTACGATTAACCGCCTGAACCAGGAGTTAAGGGAGGCAAAGGAAGCTCTTTCCGAAGAAAATGATCTGATTCGCGGGGAAAACAAGGTGCGGGAAGAGCAGACACATCTGCGGGAGCAGAATCGGATCTATGACAGCATAGCTGCCGCGGCACGCCCACAGATTTCAAAGATCCGTCTCCTTCTTCAAGAGCTGACGCCTGATGCGGCGGACTTTTCCAGACGTCTCGGGATGGCATGCGTTCTGAATGCGTACCTCAAGCGCTCCAGCAATCTGCGGCTGCTCTCGCGGAGGGAGCAGTCTGCGGATTCGCAGGAACTTGTTTTCTGTCTTCGCGAATCTCTTGATTACATTTCTGTCTGTGGCGTAGAGTGCAGCTTTATACAGAGCGGAAGGGAAACGATCCTTCTTTCAAAGCTGAGCCGCGCCTATGCTTTTTTTGAGGAATCGATTGAAAAAGTTCTGCCGGATCTGGATGCTCTTGTAGTGAATCTGTCCGTGGAGGGAGACAATCTGACTCTGCGGCTGATGCTGGATGGCCCGGACGAGATGCCTGGTGCTGTGGAGACAGACGGCACCTTTTACCGGACTTTTCAAACGGAGGAAAGGATATGATTTGCGAGATACCGCCTGCCATTTTCGGATTGCTTCTGACGGCAATGCTGATCCTTTGTTTCGCAGAAATGTTCTGCGTGATCGCCATGGTACTGCAGCACCGTGGCATATGGCAGACAATTTCAGCCGGAATTCTGCTGATCGGTGGATTTACACTCTTCCAGCTGACGGTGAATACAGCACAGGTCCCGGGGGCGCTTCTTCCTGCCTGGAGCCTGAAAAACAAAGCAATCCTGTATATTTTGTTTCTTTTGCTTGCCGGACTGACCATCTGGGAGTTTTTTACAGTCGTTCAGTGGGAGAAGGAGAACTGGAGCCCGAACACGGTTCGGGAAAGCTTCAATCAGCTGCCTACAGGTATTTGTTTCAGCGACCTGAACGGGAGCGTTCTTCTCTCCAATCACAAAATGGAAGAAATCTGCCTCGCCGCTTCAGGGAAACCGCTTCTTGATGCCAACGCCTTCTGGGATACGGTGGGAAGCCAGGGATTTGTGACACTGGGCAGCGGGGTTACCTGGAACCTGGAACGCAGAATCCTCTCCACACAGATCGGAGATGTGTATCAGATAACAGCAGCTGATGTCACCAGAAAACACGCAATCATGCAGGAACTGAAGAAGGATCAGCAGCAGCTTCAACAGATTCAGGCGAGACTGCTGCAGTACAGTGAATCTGTAACGGAACTTACGCGGGAGAAGGAAATCCTCGCGGCCAAAATCCGTGTACACGACAGCCTGGGGGAGTGCCTTCTCGCGGCAAAGCGCTGTATTGTCACTTCGGCAGGGAGAAAGGAGAAGGAAGAAGTACTGAAGATGTGGCGGCAGAATCTTACACTTCTTGCGGTTCCGCCGGATCATGAAAAGAGCGACAGCCTGGGAGAACTGCTTTCCGCTGCAAAAACGGTGGGCGTCCGGGTCCTTCTGACCGGCCCGGTCCCGCCGGCAGGCAGCATTGCCAGAGCGCTCACCGAGGCGGCGATCCATACCTGCGTGACAAATACGGTAAGGCATGCACATGGCAGTGAGCTTTACGTAGAAATGATAAAGGATGGCACGCACTGGACGTGCCGCTGCACCAACAATGGATGTGTCCCGGACGGACCGGTCCGGGAAGGCGGCGGCCTCACGACTCTTCGCAGAAAGACTGAGCGTGAGGGCGGTACGATGATAGTAGAGAGTTCACCGCGCTTTGCGCTTACCATTACAGTGGAGGAAGGAGGCCTGTCATGAAACCGTACCGGGTACTTGTCGTAGAGGATCAGGTGATGCCGAGGCAGTTATTTGAGATGTTCATTCTGTCCTCAGAACAGTTTACACTGGCCGCTTCCATCGACAGTGCCGTTCTGGCGGATGTCTACTGCGCAGGGGGTGGAATCGATCTGATCCTGATGGATGTGGTGACGAAAAATGGCGCTAATGGGCTGGAAGCCGCCGAAAATATCAAACAGCGGTGGCCAAAGATCCGGATCATCATAGTGACTTCGATGCCGGAATGCTCCTATCTTGAGAGGGCGCGTAAAATCGGCGTGGACAGCTTCTGGTACAAGGAAATCAGCCGTGAACCCATTCTTTCTCTGATGGAACGCACGATGGCAGGGGAGTCTGTCTACCCGGATGCACCCCCGGAAATCCGTCTGGGACTTGCGATGAGCGGGGAATTCACCCAGACAGAGCTTCTGATCCTGCGAGAACTCACCGGCGGCTATACAGATGCCGAGATCGGGGAACACCTTCATTTGTCGCGCTTTACGGTTCGCGATTATGTGAAATCCATGCGGGAGAAGACTGGATTCCGTTCGAGAACGGAACTTGCTGTCAAGGCAAGACAGAGCGGACTGGTTATCCTGGAAGCAAAACAGCCGGAGTAATCCTGGCTGACAGAAGAAGACGATCTCTGCCTCATTGCGGGCAGAGATTTTTTTTGTGGAAATCCCTTGAAAAGCAGGGTGTGCCGCAGAAGGGCTCTTGATAGGATAGGGATAGAACAAGAGAGGAGGAAAAGTCTTGAAACGAATCGTGCTCAGTATTCAGAATCAGCTGCTGTCCGAAGCGTTGTCCCGTGCTCTGGCAGAGACAGGCAGCTTTCGTCCGGAGCATGTGCCAATCGACAGGCCTCTGGATACGGCGTATCTGTGTCAGGCACTGCAGGCCCAAATCCTCCTGATGGATGTGTCCAATGCTCCAACCGCCACGATGAAGCAGCGCCTTGAGATCGCATTGAAGGTGCGCAGCGGGCTGCCTTCCTGCAAGATTGTTCTTGTATGCGATGAGAATGCGGACCCGTTCATCGCACAGCAGGTCAAAGAGGCGAGGCAGGTAGGAAAGATCGATGCTTTCTTTTATGCATCCGTCACCGCTGCCTATCTGACGGCGGCGCTCGAAGCACTGTAAAGGGACTGAAGGTTGGCTGAGACAAGGATGATCAGATCGGCAATTTAACCAATGGACTTATTAGGAAAGCATGGGAGGTAGTGGTATGGGACTTATCAAAGCAGGACTTGGAGCACTGGGATCCACACTGGCAGATCAATGGAAGGAATTCTTCTATTGCGACGCACTGCCGAATGATGTTCTTATGCGCCGCGGGCAGAAACAGATCAGTGGACGGTCTGCCAACACCAAAGGAAATGACAATATCATTTCAAACGGATCCGGGATTGCCGTGGCAGACGGGCAGTGCATGATCATTGTGGACCAGGGAAAAATTGTCGAGGTTTGCGCAGAACCGGGACAGTTTACCTATGACAGTTCCACGGAGCCCAGTATTTTCAGCGGCTTTTTCGGCGACAGTCTGAAACAGAGCTTTGCGACGCTCGGAAGACGTTTCACCTATGGCGGCGACACGGGCAGGGATCAGCGCGTGTACTACTTTAATACCAAGGAAATTCTGGATAACAAATTCGGCACGGCCAATCCCATTATTTTTGAAGTTGTAAACAAGCGGATTGGCATGAGCCGCACAGTGCAGCTTCGCTGCAACGGCGTTTACACCTATATCATCTCGGATCCTCTGGTGTTTTATACGCGGCTGTGCGGAAATGTCGCCTACGAGTTTACCCGGGACCAGATTGACGCACAGCTCAAGACCGAGTTTGTCGATGCCCTTCAGCCGGCTTTTGGGGTTCTTGCCGAGCAGGAACTTCGTCCCGCGCAGATCCCGAGCAAGACGAAGGAACTGAAGGCTGCGATGAATGAAGCGCTTCGGCAGGAATGGATTGACAACCGTGGCATTTCAGTTGGCAAAATTGCGCTCAACCCCATCACGCTTACCGATGCCGACATGCAGAAGATCAACGAGATGGAGGATGCTGCTACCGTGGGCCAAAACGGGTTTATGATGGCAGGCCGCATGACCAATGCAACAGCCGACGCGATGCAGACCGCCGCGGGGAACTCCGCCGGTGCCATGACGGGCTTCATGGGAATGGGGATGATGGGCATGGGCAGCCAGGGCGGCTTTAGCGCGGCTCAGAATTTATATGGCATGGGACAGCAGCAGGCCCAGGCTCAACAGGCAGCCCAGCAGCAGGCTCAGGCTATGCAGGCCCAGGCCGTGCAGCCCCAGCAGGCTCAGACCCAGCCGCAGATGCAGCAGACAGCGCCGGCGCCAAACAGCTGGAAGTGCAGGTGCGGAGCTGTTGTTACCGGAAAGTTCTGCCCGGAATGCGGTTCGCCTAAGCCTGCAGAGGATGGATGGACCTGTTCCTGCGGGACGTTTAATACGGGAAAGTTCTGCCAGAACTGCGGTGCCAAAAGACCGTCCGCCACACCGGTATACCGGTGCAGTAAGTGCGGATGGGAGCCGGAGGACCCGGCGCATCCTCCGAAATTCTGCCCGGAATGTGGAGATCCGTTCGATGACAGTGACAGACAGTGATGAGCCGTGACAGGGAGGTAGAAATGGGATTATTTGACAAGAAATACTGTGATATCTGTGGAGAGAAAATAGGTCTGCTGGGGAACCGGAAGCTGGAAGACGGCAATCTCTGCAAAGACTGCGCCAGAAAACTTTCACCGTGGTTCAGTGACAGACGCCGCAGCACGGTGGATGAGATAAAAGAGCAGCTCGCATGGCGTGAAGCGAACCGTGAGCGCGCCGCTCAGTTTCGCACGACACGAGCCTTCGGTGAGAGGACGAAGCTGCTTCTGGATGAAAATCACCGGTGGTTTGCGGTAACCCAGGCGGTAAGTCCGGCGGATAACAATTCGGATGTTCTGGACTTTGATGTAATCACAGGCTGCCGCACGGACATCGACGAAAGCCGCACAGAGCTGAAGATTGAATCAAGGGATCAGGACGGGAAAGTCACGAGCAGAAGTTACAATCCGCCGAGGTATGACTACGATTATGATTTTTACATTATCATTTCTGTCAATGTACCATACTTCAACGAGATGAAATTCAAGCTGAACGACAGCTCTGTTCACATCCCATTTCAACCTTCCGGAATGCGCTCTCCCGTCAACAGCTTTTTGCCGAACCGTTCCGAGGAGCCGATGTATGATTCCTGTTACCGCGCTTACCGGGAATCCTGTGACGAGATCTGCAGAATGCTGGATCAGCTCCGCACCGGCATGGGACATGGGGCGCAGGCAGGCGCAGGTATGGTGTATGGGGCGCAGGAAGGCGCAGGTATGGTGTATGGAGCGCAGGCAGATTCAGGTATGGGAAATGGCGTGCAGACAGGCGCTGCTCCTGTACAGAACAGCGCATCTCTGCAAAGCTGGACCTGCCCGTACTGCGGCCGGGTCAATCAGGGAAAGTTCTGTGAAAACTGCGGAGCTCAGAAGCCGTGAGCATGGAACAAATGCCGAAAGCAGGCTGCCGCAGATACGGCAGCCTCTTTTACTCAGACAGCTGATTTTCCCTTACCAGAGATTTGACTGAATGGAAAGGGAAGCGATCGTGCCGGGGTCGGTTTACGCCAGGGAGGAACAATACATGAGTCATGTACAGGAATACAAATGCCCACGCTGCGGGGGTGCTGTAGCCTTTGACAGCGGCACACAGAAATTGAAATGCCCGTATTGCGGTACAGAGTTTGATATCGAAGCATTGGAATCCTATGAGAACGACACAGATTCCGGTCAGACAGACGATATGAACTGGGAGACATCCGCCGGCGGACAGTGGCAGGCAGGCGAAGCGGAAGGGCTTTGTACCTTCGTTTGTAAGTCATGCGGCGGAGAAATTGTGGGGGATGAAAACACGGCGGCAACATCGTGCCCGTTCTGCGGGAATCCGGTGGTGATGACAGGACAGTTTTCCGGTGCCCTGAAGCCGGACTACATTATTCCATTCAAGCTGGATAAAAAGGCGGCAAAAGCTGCACTGCAAAAGCATTATGGCGGCAAAAGGCTTCTTCCGCCCATTTTCAGAGATCAGAACCACATCGATGAGATCAAAGGCGTGTATGTTCCTTTCTGGCTGTTTGATGCGGATGCAGAGGTAAGCGTCCATTATAAAGCGACCAGTGTACAGAACTGGAGTGACAGCAATTACAACTATACGGAAACCAGTTATTTTTCGGTCAGCCGCAGCGGCGTGATTGGGTTTGAACAGGTCCCGGTTGATGGTTCAACCAAAATGCCGGATGATCTGATGGAATCGATCGAACCATTCCGGTTTGATGACGCAGTGGAGTTCAAAGCAGCGCATCTGGCGGGGTACCTGGCAGACAAATACGATGTCGATGCCGCGCAGAGTACAGAGCGGGCCAACACGAGGATCAAGCGGAGTGCTGAGGAAGCTTTCGCTTCCACCGTAAAAGGGTACACGAGTGTTACCCCGGAAACCAGTATTGTGAAACTATACGGAGGAAGTGCCAAGTATGCGCTGCTTCCCGTATGGCTGCTGAATACGACATGGAACGGAGAAATCTTTACATTTGCCATGAACGGACAGACGGGAAAGCTGGTGGGGGATCTGCCTGTCGACAGAGGGGCAGCACGCAAATGGACGATCGGGATTACGGTTCTGTGCGGTGCTGTTGTTTATGGGCTTGCCTGGCTGCTGCACCTGGCGGGTGCTTTGTGAGGAGGGCACACAGATGAAGAAGATATGGACGTTTTTCCTGCTGCTTGTGTTCTGTTTCAGCATATCCGTGCCGGCGCTGGCAGAAGACGGTGCAGGGGGCTTTGCGGATGCCCATTACCGACTGCAGGATTCTGTCGGTGTTCTGACAGAAGAGGAGAACAGCGAGATTCAAAATCTGCTGGATGAGACCAGCGTGCAGCTGCAATTTGATCTGGCAGTTGTGGTTGTGGACACTCTGGATGGACGGTCAGCCCAGGAGTGGGCGGATGATAGTTTTGATTCCGGTCAGTTCGGCTATGGTAGTAATAAAGACGGCGCGCTGCTCCTGATCAGCACGGTGGACAGGACATGGGCCATTTCGACCTGCGGATATGGCATCACCGCGTTCACGGATGCAGGTATTCAATATATCGGGGAACAGATGAGGGATGATCTGGCGGCTGGCAATTACGCGGAAGCCTTTCGGACATTTGCCCGGCAAGGTGGTCAGTTTGTGACTATGGCAAGAGAGGGCAGGCCCTTTGATTCATCCGATCTGCCTAAAAAACCATTGTCGTGGATCTGGCTCATTATTTCTCCTGCGATCGGATTTGTCGTGGCCATTATCGTTGTGGGATCCATGAAACGTCAGCTCAGGACGGTGCGCCGGCAGGCGGCAGCGGGCGGTTATGTCCGGGAGGGCAGTATGAATGTGACGGAAAGCAAGGATTTGTTCCTGTATCACACGATCGACCGCACTGAAAAAGCAAAGAATACGAGCTCCGGGAGCAGTACACACACATCGTCCTCCGGTACCACGCACGGAGGCGGCAGCGGAAAATTCTAGGAAGGGGGAAGCTGGTTATAGAAACAAAGCGGCTGGTGATTCTGCACAATAACGATATGCACGGCGATTTTCTTGCCACAGATAAGGATGGAAAGCAGACTGGAGGTCTGCCGCTTCTTTCGGGATATGTGAGACAGACCCGCAGGCAGGAAGAAAACGTGCTGTATGCGATTGCAGGAGATGTTTTCCAGGGATCGATCATTGATCAGGAATATCGAGGGATA
The DNA here is from genome assembly GCA_002394965.1 of Lachnospira sp. UBA4285. Classification (GTDB taxonomy): domain Bacteria; phylum Bacillota; class Clostridia; order Lachnospirales; family Lachnospiraceae; genus UBA4285. The sequence continues at coordinate 3,452 of DGVL01000005.1, read as the reverse complement.
TCAACGATCGATCTTGTCAATCAACTGAAACCGGATGTGATGACCATTGGAAATCATGAAGTGGATTACGGGCTGTCCCATCTGCTGTTTCTGGAAAAGTGCGCGAGTTTTCCAATCATCAACGCCAATCTGTATGTGACGCTGAACAACAGCAGGCTGTTTCTGCCATATCTGATCCGGGAGATCGGCGGAATGCGGATCCTTTTCATCGGAATTCTCACCGAAGATGTTATAATGGTGACCCGTCAGGACAAACTGATCGGAACGCTGGTCGATATAGAGCAGGCTGCCAGAGAAATTGAACTGATCTGTGACAGCTACCGTACGACAGACATTGATCTGACGGTTGTTCTGACACATATCGGCATTGAAAAAGACCGTGAGCTCGCCGCCAGGCTGGATCCTAGGTTCGGCGTGGATCTGATCATCGGAGGGCATTCCCATACCTTCATGGACAAGCCGGAAAAAGTGAACGATATTCTGATTGCGCATGCGGGATTTGGGACGGGCAGCATCGGACGATTTGATCTGGTCTGTGATCTGGATACCAACAGCATTTACGATTTCACCTGGCAGAATGTGCCCATCAATGAAGAGACGGCAAGTCCGGATCCGGTCATGGAGGAGATGCTTTACCGCTACCAGTTGCGAACCGATGCGAAGTACTCGCGGGTGATCACGACATTTGAGCGGAAGCTGACACATCCATGCCGCATTCAGGAAACGGAGCTCGGCAATCTGTATGCGGATCTTTTTCAGGAGGGGAGTTCTTTTGATCTGATGATGCTCGGTTCCGGTTCGATCCGCAAGACAGAGCTCGGGCCGGTCATTACAATCCAGGATCTCAGAGAGAACACCCCCTATGATGACTGCCTGTGGACGCTGACGGTGAGCGGCGAAAAGCTGCGAAGAATGATCTCCTATGTGTTCCGCGATGAAGCCTGGCAGGGGCATACGGAGTTTTTTCAGTATTCGAGGGGAATACGGATTGTCTGGGATGTGAAGCAGAAAGTTCTCCGGGAATTTCAGTTCCGGGGCAGATCCATTGCAGATGATGATGAAATCCGGATAGGGCTGCAGGACTATCACCTACGAAATTTCGAAAGCGATTTCGGAATGCCGTTGGAGGCTGTAACCGGGGGAGAAGAGCCGAAAATCGCCGCCGTGTCTCTGAATAATATTGTCGAAGAATATATGAAGACTCACCAGGGACTGAATGCGGAGGTAGAAGGAAAAATCCGGATCATACATGGAGGAACAGCATGAAAGCACGGAACTCTTCTATGTCTTAAATTTGCGATTGACACCGCACAGCGCTGTGAGTATAATAATCGTTGTGTTTGATCCCCGGAAAAGAGGAGGTGTGATCATGTCGATTTGTCCGAAGAACAGATCTTCCAAGGCAAGAAGAGACAAGAGAAGAGCGAACTGGAAGATGAGTGCTCCGAACCTTGTTAGATGCAGCAAGTGCGGCGCTCTTATGATGCCTCACAGAGTCTGCAAGAACTGCGGTTCTTATAACAAGAAGGAAATCATCAACGTTGACGAGAAGTAATTCGTCCGAAAATAAGTTTACTCTTATGCGGCGGAAGCCCCGGTGGCGGGACTCCCGCCGCTTTTCGATGTTCATTGATTTTCAGAGCTGTTTCCTGTAAAATACGAAAGAGTTCATAATAAAGAAAGGCACAGGCAGATGGCAGAAACGGTTGTAGTAGCACTTGACGCCATGGGAGGCGACAACGCGCCGGGAGAGATCGTCAAAGGCGCTGCCGCGGCGGTCAATGAAAACCCGCAGCTCACGGTTCATCTGATCGGGACGAAGGATGCTGTCGAAAAGTCTCTGGAAGGGCTGACATATCCGAAGGACCGGCTCATCCCGGTGTTCGCCACGGAAGTGATCGCAACAGACGAAAATCCGACCATGGCGATCCGAAGAAAACGGGATTCTTCCATTGTTGTCGGTATGAAACAGGTCCACACCGGTGAGGCGGACTGCTTTGTCTCCGCCGGGAATTCCGGAGCCGTGCTGGTGGGCGGACAGGTCGTTGTCGGCAAGATCCGCGGTATTGACCGGCCGCCGTTTGCGCCGATCATTCCGACGGCAGCAGGGCCGGTACTTCTGCTTGATTCCGGCGCGAACATGGACGCGAAGCCGGAGTGGCTCGTGCAGTGGGCGCAGATCGGCTCGATCTACATGAAGAATCAGCTCGGCATCCGGAATCCGAGAGTCGCCATCGTCAACGTGGGAGCGGAGGATGACAAGGGCAACGCGCTCGTAAAGGCTGCGTTTCCGATGCTCAAGGAATGCACGGATATTAACTTCACCGGCAGCATAGAGGCTAGAGACATCCCGAAGGGGACGGCTGATGTTATCGTTTGTGACGCATTTGTCGGCAATGTCATCCTGAAGATGTACGAGGGCACGGCTTCCATGCTGCTTCACGAGATAAAAGGCGTGCTGATGTCGTCCCTCAAGACGAAGATCGGTGCCGCGCTTATCGCCGGTCCGCTGAAGAAGACATTGAAAAAATTCAGCGCAAAGGAATACGGCGGAGCACCGCTTCTGGGCTGCCGGGGGCTTGTCGTTAAGGTTCACGGCAACGCGACACAGGCGGAGATCTCGCACGCGCTGAAGCAGTGCATCACATTCAAACGGGAAGATATCAATCAGAAGATTGTGGAAGGCCTGCATCTGAATGAAACAAAGCCGCAGGCGGAAAGAGGTTGACATGGAATTCGAAAAGCTTCAGAACATCATCGCCGACGTTGCCGGCGTGGATCCGTCGGAAATCAAGCCGGAGACGACATTCGTCGCGGACCTGGGACTGGATTCCCTGGATGTGTATCAGATCGTCGTAGGTATAGAGGACGAGTTCAAGATTCAGGTTCCGGACGATGCGATCGAGCATGTGACAAGCGTCAAAGACGCAGCGGATCTTATTAAGAAGGCGGTCGGCTGAAAAGACAGCCCTTTGGATTCGGGCTGCCCGGCCGAACAGACATTTATGGGAGACTGGCTCTTTCTGTTTCGGGGAGACAGTCTCTTTTGTGTAGAGGAACATGATGAACGAAAGCAATCAGGAAATTCTGAAGAAATTCCAGGAGAGAATCGGATATTGGTTTAAAAATCCCAGACTTCTGCTGCAGGCGCTGACGCACAGCTCCAGAGCCAATGAGATGCAGACCGGACGTTATGGCGACAATGAGCGCATGGAGTTTCTGGGAGACGCGGTGCTGGAGGTGAATTCCAGCGACTTTATCTACCGGAACCATCCGGAGATGAGTGAGGGCGAGATGTCCCGCTACCGGGCCAGCATCGTCTGTGAGCCGACGCTCGCTGCGTGTGCGAGGGACATTGGACTTGACGCCTGCATACTTCTCGGAAAAGGCGAAGAGATGACCGGCGGAAGACAGCGGGATTCGATCGTCTCCGACGCGTTTGAGGCGGTCAT
>DGVL01000135.1 GCA_002394965.1 Lachnospira sp. UBA4285 | reverse complement strand
GCGTCCTCGCGGTAGTGGATGTTCCACTTGTCCGCGCTCCAGTGCTTCGCGTCCGGAAGCTCTGTCAGAGGATACCGGATCTCTCCTTCTTTTGTGCAGAGCTTCTGGCCCAGCTTTGCGGCGCCGACCGGGCAGACTTCCACGCACTTCCCGCAGGCCACGCACTTGTCCTTCTCCACGTGCGCGCGGTAGGCGCTGCGTGAGAGGTTCGGGGTGTTGTAGAGCTGCGACGTGCGGAGTGCATTGCACACACCCGGCGCGCAGTTGCAGATGCCGACGATCTTGTCCTCGCCGTCAATATTGGTGATCTGGTGCACGAATCCGTGCCTCTCGCCGCGCTCCAGGATCTGCATGACCTCATCATAGCTCACGTAGCGGCCGGTCCCGCGGCTCACGCAGTACTCGGCCATGTCGCCGACTCCGATGCAGAACTCGCCTTCCACGTCGCCGGATCCCTCATGGCGCATTGCCTGCTGTCTGCGGCAGGTACACACACCGACCGAGTATTTGTCATATTTGTCCAGCCAGTGTGAGAGCTTCTCCACGCTGACCGCCTCGCTGCAGCTCTCGATGGCCTTCTCGACCGGAATGACGTGCATCCCCACGCCCGCACCGCCAAGCGGCACCATCGGCGTCACGTTCTCCAGCGGCATCTGCGTCATCAGATTGAAGAATGTCGCGATCTTCGGATGCTCCTTCACCAGCTCATCCTGCATCATCATGAACTCGGCAATGCCCGGCACAAAGATCGGCACGTCGTACTGGATGTGGTGATCCGGTGTCTCGCGGTTGCTCTCAAGCGCGCCGATCCACAGCAGGTGGTCGACGAGCTGCTTCGTGCGCTCTTCGCTCATGCTGTTCCTGGCAGCGAGTGCCGGAATGTCGAAGCTCACTCTCGTCTTCCCGAAGTTCAGAAGGAACTTCACTTCTTCCTTCGTGAGCACTTCGTCGAGCATCCAGTATTCGGGATCCTCGTACGTCATGGTGTGCGTGAGCTTCGGCACCACGCGGTCCGTGATCATGCAGCCGAGCCTGACGACGAGTTTCGCCTTCTCCGGGTCGGACGGCTTGTAGTCCTTTGCCTGTACAAAGTCCCAGCCGTTGGTCATTCTGTTTTTCTGTGAATTCATGGGCGCTTTCCTCCGTCCAGATAATATTTTACTTTTCTTGCTTTATCTGCCTGACAGCTGCCCTGAGCCAGTCTTCCAGCTCCCGCATGCCGCTGCCTGTCTTTGCACTGACCGGGAAGATCCGCAGGTCGGGATTCAGTCTCTTCGCCCGCTCTTCGCACGTGCATATGTCAAAATCAAAATACGGCAGCGCGTCTGTCTTGGTGATCACCAGCGCGTCGCTCTCCGAAAACATAAGAGGGTATTTGAGCGGCTTGTCGTCCCCCTCCGGAACGGACAGAATCATCACGCTTTTCTGCGCCCCCGTGGCGAATTCCGCCGGGCAGATCAGATTCCCGACATTCTCCAGGAACACGATGTCAATGCCGTCAAGATCCATCGCCTCAAGGCCGCGGCGCGTCATACCGGCGTCCATGTGGCACATGCCGTCTGTGTGGGCCTGCACGCTCATCACGCCGGCCTCCTCCATGGTAACGGCGTCCACATCCGAGGCGATGTCCGCCTCGAGTACCGCCATCCTGGGTTCCCCGGCGAAATCTGATGCCAGGCGCTTAAGCAGTGTCGTCTTTCCGGACCCCGGCGAGGACATCAGATTGACGAGGAGAATTCCTCTGCCGGTCAGCTGCCCGGAGAGATCCCTGGCGTCCTGATCATTGCTCTCCGTCACCGACTCGTTCAGTTCAATAACCTTCATAGGCTTTCTGTCAGCTCACTTTCCACACTTCTTGTCAAGTTTTTCCGCCAGCCACGCGATCCACGGGGCGAATCCCTCACCGCTCTTCGCGCAGACCGGGAAGATCTTCATGTCAGGATTCAAGGCGTGCACTCTTCTCTCAAGAGCGTCAAAGTCAAAATCAAAGATCGACGCCGTGTCCGTCTTGTTCACCAGCAGCACGTCGCTCACCGTGAACATCAGCGGATACTTGAGCGGCTTGTCATCGCCCTCCGGCACGGACAGGATCATCACGCGAAAGTCCGCGCCCACGTCAAATTCCGCCGGGCACACCAGATTTCCGACATTCTCCAGGATAATGAGATCCAGCCCCTCCGGCTTCATCTGCGTGAGGCCGCGCCACGTCATGTCCGCGTCCATATGGCAGCTTCCGCCCGTGTGCAGCTGAATCGCCTCAGCTCCCGCCCCGGCAACCGTGCGGGCGTCCACGTCGCTGTCGACGTCCGCCTCCATGACCCCGGTCCGCACACCGGGCCGCACCTTTCCGAGTTCCTCCAGAGTCTTCACAATCGTCGTCGTCTTTCCGGCTCCCGGCGACGACATCAGATTGATAAAAAGACACTTTTTGTCATCCATGCGCTCCCGCACAAGGGCAGCTGCCTTATCGTTGTTGGCAAGAATGCGCTCTTTGGTCTCAAAAATTCTGACTTCCTGGCTGTTCATCTTCAGTTTTCTCCCGCTGTAAACTTGCATCATTATAACACAAAACCGGACTGTTTCCGATGGTTTCCGGGATGGAAATACATCCCGGTGCCTTCAGAAGCAGTCCGGTTTTTCACTTGTCTGATATCAGGCAGGTATCAGTCATTTTCCCTGAGGTGCTTGCCCTTGCCGAAGTAGTCCCGAACCTCCCGCACGGCCACGCCGTTCAGGGCAAAGAGGGCGATCATGTTCGGGATGGCCATAAGGCCGTTGACGATATCGGCGATCGTCCAGACGGCACTCACTGTCATGTACGGCCCGATGAACACGGCCAGAATGTAGATCCAGCGGAAGGCCTTCACCGCTTTCATCTTCCCGTCTGTGAGGTACTCGAGGCACCTCTCCGAGTACACGTCCCATCCGAGGATCGTGGTAAAGGCAAAGAACACCAGGCAGACCATCAGGACGAAGGACGAAATCTGCGGCAGAAACGGCAGTCCGGTCTTGAACGCGTAGTCGGTGACCGCCACGCCCTCGAGTCCCTGGTTCCAGGCGCCTGTGATGACGATCGACAGGCCGGTCAGGTTGCAGATGATGATGGTGTCGATGAAGGTGCCTGTCATGCTGACGAGTCCCTGGCGCACCGGCTCATTGGTCCGCGCGGTCGCCGCGGCGATCGGAGCAGAGCCCAGTCCCGCCTCGTTGGAGAAGATGCCGCGGGCGATGCCCTTCTGCATAGCTATGATCATGGAGCCCACAGCGCCGCCGGTCACGGCCTTCGGATCAAATGCGGCCTTCACGATCGTGGCGAATGCCGCCGGAACCTCGGTGATGTTAAAGAGAATCAGCAGAATCGCGAAGCCAAAGTACAGAATAGCCATGAACGGAACGATGACCTCGGCGACCTTGGCGATGCGGTGCAGACCGCCGATGACGACAAGGGCCACACACACAGCAAGGATCAGAGACGCGACGATCACGACCGGGGAATACACTCCGATGCCCGGGATCTCGACCGGATGCTCCGTGTTGGGGTCAAAGAAGTTCTTGACGGCGGACACGATGCCGTTCACCTGGCTGAAGGTTCCGATGCCGAAAAGCCCGACCAGCACGCCGAAGAACGCGAACAGCTTCGCCATCCACTTCCAGCCAGGTCCCATGCCCTGCTCGATGTAGCGGAACGGGCCGCCCAGCGCGTGGCCATTCTCGTCCACCTTGCGGTATTTGACCGCCAGCATGCACTCCGTGAACTTGGTCGCCGTGCCGAAGAACGCGGCGAGGACCATCCAGAACAGCGCGCCCGGGCCGCCGGCCACGACTGCCGTGGCGACGCCGACGATGTTGCCGGTGCCGATCGTGGCGGAAAGTGCCGTGCAGAGCGCCTGAAAACTCGACACTTCGCCGTCGGCTTCCTTTTCACCGTGGAAGATGTAGTGAAAAGCAAGCGGCAGTCTGCGCACCTGGATGAACTTCAGGCGCAGAGTCAGGAGAATTCCTCCGGACAGAATCAGCGCCATGAGCGGCACGCCCCAGACATAGTTGTCAACAGTTGACAGAATTGAATTGATTGTTCCCCACATCCGACTTTACCCTCTCCTAAAAAGAAAATCTGAAGCACTTCCAGAGAGTACCGCTGTTTCTGCCGTTTCCACAAAAAGGGCAGAACAAACATCGGCGATGCAGGGCGCGGAAAAAGAAAAACCGCACTTCAAAAGAATAAAAGCGGGCATCAGATGCCGTCAAGGCAGCTGTGTTGCCGTCTCTGTCCTTTTGCCTGAGAGATTCGTAAGAAGCGGACATATCCATCCGCCGCACTTTCCCCTTCGGCTCCCTGTACTGCACGGGCATCTCCAGAGCCGCGATCCGCTGACAGTTCTCTTTTACCTGAGAGTTTTACTCCGTCGGTGGGCCTTCCGGCCTCTTTCCTGCCAGTTTCTACTCGCACGTGTTTACTGTAAACATAAATTTACGATAAGTCAAGGGCAAAAGAAAAGCCCCCTGACAGGGGGCTCACCAGAAAAGCCCCATGACAGAAAAGATTCCGCCACGGGGTTTCCCACATTCCAGAAACTCACCGGTAGATCGGATGCGCGTCCGTGAGTTCCTTCACGATAACTTCTGCGCGCTCGTGATTCGCATCGTAGTCACTGATCAGAAGATCCATCGCCTCGGCGACACGATCCATGTCATCCACCGTGAATCCGCGCGTGGTGACGGCCGGCGTTCCAAGACGGATGCCGCTTGTCACGAACGGAGATTTCGGGTCGTCCGGCACTGATTCCTTGTTGACCGTGATGCCGGCTGCGTCAAGAAGCTTCTCGACCTCTCTGCCGGTCCTGTCCTTGCTGCGCAGGTCAACACACATCAGGTGGTTGTCCGTACCGCCGGACACAATGTCATATCCCCTTGCCTGGAGCGCCTTGCAGAGTGCCTGCGCGTTGTTCAGGATATTCTGCGCGTAGACCTTGAATGACGGGTCCAGCGCTTCTTTGAAACATACCGCCTTGGCAGCAATGACGTGCATCAGCGGGCCGCCCTGGATGCCGGGGAAGACACATTTGTTGAGCTTGAGGGCATCGGCCGTCTCCTGGGAAGCCAGGATCATGCCGCCGCGCGGGCCCCGCAGTGTCTTGTGCGTCGTCGTTGTCACCACATCGGCGTACGGGAACGGGCTCGGATGAAGACCTGCTGCGACAAGCCCCGCGATGTGTGCGATATCGACCATGAGATACGCGCCCACTTCATCACAGATCTCGCGGAAGCGCTTGAAATCGATGATTCTCGCGTAGCAGGAAGCGCCGGCGATGATCATCTTCGGGCGGCACTCCTTTGCAATCCTCTCCACTTCATCGTAGTCGATGAAACCGTCAGAGTTGACGCCGTAAGGGACCTGATGGAAATACTTCCCGGATATGTTGACCGGTGAGCCGTGAGACAGGTGGCCGCCCGCATCAAGACTCATCCCCATGTAGGTGTCGCCCGGCTCCATCATCGCGAAGAATGCCGCGAGATTGGCCTGCGCACCGGAATGTGGCTGTACGTTCGCATACGTGCAGTTGAACAGTTTCTTTGCGCGCTCGCGTGCCAGATCCTCCACAATGTCCACATACTCACAGCCGCCATAGTAGCGGTGCCCCGGGTAGCCTTCCGCGTACTTGTTCGTGAGGACACTGCCCATGGCCGCCATGACTGCCTTGCTGACAATATTTTCGCTGGCGATCAGCTCAATGTGGTCGCGCTGACGGCCGAGCTCCTGTTCGATCGCCGACGCCACTTCCGGGTCGACCGCTCTCACCTCATCCAGTGAATACATCCCCTGTCTCCTTTCTCCCTGACGCAGGACGTCCTGATCCGTCACGACTCTTCTACGTCGATGTGCAGTTCATCCAGCTGCTGCGCATCGACCGTGTTCGGTGCCTCGCACATCAGGTCCACTGCGTCCTTGTTCTTCGGGAACGCGATGACATCGCGGATGCTGTCGGCCTTCGCCATCAGCATCACGAGTCGGTCAAGGCCGTAAGCAAGTCCTGCGTGCGGCGGAACTCCGTACTTAAAGGCATCCAGAAGGAAGCCGAACTTTTTCTGCTGATCCTCGGGGCTGATGCCCAGTGCTGCGAACATACGCTCCTGTACATCCGCCTGATGAATACGAACGGAGCCGCCGCCGATCTCGACGCCATTCAGCGTGATGTCATAGGCCTTCGCCCGGACGGAACCCGGATCGGACTCCAGTCTGTCCAGATCCTCGTCCATCGGCATGGTAAATGGGTGATGCATCGCCACCCAGCGGTTCTCTTCGTCAGACCACTCAAACTGCGGGAACTCCGTGACCCAGAGAAAGCGGTACTCGTCCTTGTGGCGCATCCCCAGCTGCTCGGCCAGCTCCACGCGCAGTGCGCCCAGAACCGCCCATACTGTCTTCCTGCGGTCCGCGGCAAAAAGCAGCAGATCCCCAGGCTCAGCTTCCAGCCTGCCGCAGATCGCCTTCATCTCGTCATCCGTCATGAACTTCGCAAACGAAGACTTCACAGTGCCATCCTCGTGCAGGGCAATCCATGCGAGCCCTTTCGCACCGTATCCCTTTGCAAAATCGGTCAGCGCGTCGATCTTCTTTCTGGACATGCCGCCCTGGCCCTTCACGTTGATGCCGCGAACTGTTCCGCCGGCCTTGATGGCACCGGTGAAGACGGAGAAGCCACAGTTTCCGACAAGATCGCTGATATCCTTGAGTTCCATGCCAAAGCGCAGGTCCGGCTTGTCCGAACCGAAGCGGTTCATGCACTCATCCCAGGTCATGCGCTGGATCGGCAGCGGCACATCCACGTTCAGCACTTCCTTGAAGATGAAGTGAAGGAGGCGCTCATTTACATCGATCACATCGTCCACATCGACGAAGGACAGCTCCATGTCGACCTGGGTGAATTCCGGCTGGCGGTCCGCCCGCAGGTCCTCGTCGCGGTAGCATCTTGCCAGCTGAATATAGCGGTCATACCCCGCGCACATCAGGAGCTGCTTGAACAGCTGCGGAGACTGAGGCAGAGCGTAGAACTCGCCGGCGTGAAGGCGGCTCGGAACCAGGAAGTCCCTGGCGCCCTCCGGCGTAGAGCGGATCAGAGTCGGCGTCTCGATCTCCAGGAACCCCTCCTTCGCCATAAACTGGCGGATGAGCGTAGCGACCTTGCTGCGCATCATGATGTTGCGCTGCAGGTCCGGCCGGCGCAGATCCAGCGTGCGGTAGCGCAGACGGATATCCTCCTTCGTGGAGATATTCTCCTCGATCGGGAACGGCGGCGTGGCTGCCTCCGAGAGAATGCGCAGCTGCTGCGCCACGATCTCGATGTTCCCGGTCGCAAGGTTCGGATTTATAGCTCCGGAGCGCTTTGTGACCGTGCCGACGACGGCAATGACGAATTCCGAGCGAAGCTGGTAGGCCTTCTTGAAATTCGTCTCTCCCAGCTTATTTTCATCAAACAGAATCTGAAGAATTCCGGAGCGGTCCCGCAGATCAACGAAGATCAGGGCGCCGAGGTTCCGTCTCTTTGCGACCCATCCCATGACGGTCACCGTCTTGCCGATGTCCGCGCTGCTGACTTCCGTGCAGCGATGACTTCTTTTCAGTCCGACCATTGATTCAGGCATGAATACAATCCCCTCTTAACAGAAAACTTGACAGCCCCACCCGGAGCTGTTATGCATATCAGTTTAGTCACGCGCGGCCTGTAAGTCAAACAGAAAGCGAAAAGAGTTTCCGCTTGCGATCTGCCATCTCATCTGTGCGCCGAATATAACTGTCGATGTCCTTGACATTCATCGCCCGCTCGATGCGGCCGTTCGGGAAGACCCGCTTGGTCGCGGCACCGGCGCCGCAGGCGACGATCGTCTGCACCTCCTCCATGATCAGGATGTTGTACAGGCATTCCTTTCCGACTTTCGCAAATCCTACATTCTCGAAATTCCCCGTCATGTTCTTCTGCCGGTACATATAGTAGGGTGAAAGCCCCATACGCGCCGCCGCCTCATGTGTCAGGCTGACAAGCGCGTCCGAGTTCACAAGCGACAGATCCCGGTACAGAATTCTCTGCACGTTCAGGGCCGCCGCCCGCTTGATCGCCAGCGAGTGCACCGTCAGGCTCTCCGGGCCCAGCGCCTCGATCTCCTCGAGCGTCTTTTTCACTTCCGGCTCATCTTCCCCGGGGAGTCCGAGGATCATGTCCATATTGATGTTGTCAAATCCGGCCGCGCGCGCCATGTGAAAAGCCTCCCGCACCTGATCCGCGCTGTGGCGGCGCCCGATGAGCGCCAGCGTGTCATCATTCATCGTCTGCGGGTTGACCGAGACGCGCGTCACGTTATGTCGTCTCAGCGTCTCCATCTTCTGCGGCGTCACGGAATCCGGCCGCCCGGCCTCCACCGTGAGCTCAAGCGCCTCGCCGACCGGGAATATTTCCTCAAGGGCCGTCAGCAGCCGGTCCAGCTGCCCACTGGAAAGAGCTGTCGGCGTACCGCCGCCGAAATACACCGTGTCGAGGCGCTTTCCCCGCATAATGTCTGCGCTCGCGCGCATTTCCCGGATCAGCGCGTCGATGTACGGCTCCACCTGGTCCTTGTGTCCGGCGACCGGGTACGACGGAAACGAGCAGTACAGGCATGTCGTCGGGCAGAATGGAATGCCGATGTACAGACTGTAACCGTCTTTAAAATCCCGTGTTCCCAGGATCTCCCGCTCGCGTCTCGCGACCGTGAGCGCAAGACGCGCCTTGTCGTCCCGGCACAGATGCTTCTTTTCAAATTCCTCCAGGATCGCCTTCTCGCCGGCGCCTTCCTGCAGCATAGCGAATGCGATCTTGCTCGGCCGCACCCCTGTGAGATACCCCCAGGGCAGAGTGCGCCCTGTATACTGCGAGAGGTCCCGGTACAGTTCCCTCTTAAACGTCTCGTGCCTTTCCTTCTTGTCAGGAAGGCTGCCGTTCTCACCGGACGTACTGTCCGGGATCTGCGGGCGCACAAAGAGAGTGTCTGAGGCGGGCAGGTGCCGGATGACCGGCCCCTCTGGCAGTGATTTTTCTGAAAGAAGCGGCGCTGACGTGTCCCTTGCCTCGCCCGGCCGCATGACTTCCGTTCTCGGAAAAAATGAGCGGACGAGCACGACCGCATCGTCATAGTACTGCGGATCGCACACGTCCAGGATGATCGTATTCATAGATATGGGTTGTTCTCCCTCTCGTGGCCGATGGTGGTCAGCGCGCCATGGCCCGGATATACCGTCGTTTCGTCCGGCAGTTTCATGAGGATATCCCGCACGGAGTGCACGATAGCGCTCATGCTGCCACCCGGAAAGTCCGTGCGCCCCACCGACTCCAGGAATAATGTGTCGCCGGAAAAAACGGCATCTGCTCCCGGTACATAGTAACACATGCCGCCCGGCGTGTGCCCCGGCGTGAGCAGGCATCGGATAGAGATCCCCGCCAGTGTGAGCAGCTCGCCGTCCGCAAGGAATCTGTCCGGAACAAGTGTCACGCTGCCATACCCCATCAGCTCCGAGAGGTTGGAGTGACAGTCGCTCATTAGCCTTCTGTCTGCCTCCGGGGCAAGAACCGGAACGCCGAGCGCGTCGGCTGTCTCACGCGCTTTGCTTATATGATCGAAATGCGCATGCGTGATGAGCACTGCCTTCGCCTTTACGCCGTCTTTGCGCACCATTGCCGTGATCCTCTCCGGTTCAAAGCCCGGGTCAATGATGACGCCCTCGTGTCTCGTCTCATTGACCAGTAGATAGCAGTTGGTGCCGATGGGGCCGACGATGCGGCCGTCAATCCGAATACCGGCCTTTCCTTTCTGATCCGGCATAGTTGACCTCCTCCAGTCCCGTGTCAGCCCGTCGTGCGGGCAACATCTGTGACGCCCTTGATCTTGCGCAGCTTCCCCTCGATGCGGGCAAGCTCATCCTTGTCGCGCACATCAAAGCCCACGTTGATCGTTGCCTGCTCGTGCTTGTTGGTGCGGCTGTTGAGAAACTTCACATCGATCTCCGCATCGCTGAAGATCTTGGATACATCGATGAGCAGGCCGACGCGGTTCAGGCCGTAGAGAGTCAGCTCCGCCGCATAGCTGCCGTTCTTGCTCGTCGTGTGCTCCCACTGCGCCTCGACAAGGCGGTTTCTCTCGGAAGCCGGCAGACTCAGAACGTTTACGCAGTCCGTGCGGTGGATCGTGATGCCGCGCCCCCGGGTGATATAGCCGATGATCTCGTCGCCAGGCACCGGATTGCAGCACTTGGAGAAGCGGACACTCAGGTCCCGGACACCCTTGATCAGCACGCCGGTGGAGTTCTTGTCGGCCGGCCTCTCCTTTGCGTCCTCCGAGATGCTTCTGAGCACGTCTGCGTCGGTGAGTGACGCCTTGCGTTTCTTCTCGTACTCATCCTGCAGCTTGTTGACGACCTGTCCCTCCTTCAGGCCTCCGTGTCCGACAGAAGCCAGGAGCGAATCCCAGTCCCGGTAGCCGTACTTGCTGCAGGTCTTGTCCATGAACTCCGGCTTAAGAAGCTCAGGCAGCTGGATGCCGCGGTTCTTGCAGTAGGCCTGCAGGAGATCCTTGCCGCGGGCGATGTTGTCCTCTTTGAGATTCTTCTTGAACCACTGGTTGATCTTGTTGCGGGCCTGCGGCGACTTGACGATGTTGAGCCAGTCCCGGCTCGGGCCCTTGGAATTCTGGGACGTGATGATCTCCACCTGATCCCCGGACTTCAGCTTGTAGTCGATATTCACCAGCTGGCCGTTGACCCTAGCGCCGACCATGCGGTTTCCGACCGCCGAGTGGATGGCGTACGCGAAATCGACGGGACAGGACCCGGCCGGCAGCGGTTTGACATCGCCGGACGGCGTGAAGCAGTATACTTTCTCAGAGAGCAGTGAGAAGTCGTCTTTCACGCTGTTGATGAACTCCTCGTTGTCCGGCATCTCCTTCTGCCACTCGAGGAGCTGCCTCAGCCACGTGAGCTTGCTCTCCTCGGCGTCCGCCGGCTTTCCCTGTATGCCTTCCTTGTACTTCCAGTGGGCCGCGATACC
>DGVL01000172.1 GCA_002394965.1 Lachnospira sp. UBA4285 | reverse complement strand
ACGCGGGCGGTCTTGTCCGCGCCGAAGCGATCCGTGATGTAGCGGAAGATGGCAGGGCGGTCGGACTCGACGCAGTCGATGTCGATATCTCCGATTTCTTTTCGGTCTTCGTTGCAGAACCGCGAAAACACGGTATGCCAGACCTCGGGATTCAGATCGATGATGTCGGTGACGTAGGCGATCCGTGAACCGCCGACGGAACCGCGCGCCGTACCGATCGCCATGCCCTGATCTTTGCACCAGGAGATCAGCTCGGACATGGAGAGCATGAACCCGTCCATCTGGAGCTTCTGGAAAACCCGGAGCTCTTCCTTTATGGCGTCGCGAAACGCCTGTTCCTGCTCCGGAGGGATCACGCCGCTCTCCAGTTTTTCCTCAAACTTGCGGTCGATGGTCTCCACAAATTTCGCACTGTCCGCTTCGCGACTGCCATAGAGGATCGGATACTTGATGGAGGTATCCAGGTCGATCTGCTCGGTAAACAAAATCAAAACATTGGTATTTTCGATCGCCTGCATAAACGCCGCTTCAGGTATGGCTTCCTGAGAGCGGAACATTTCTACAAGTTCATCGAATGTCTTATAACTGAGATCGAACGCGTCCTCGTCGCCGTAGGACTTGTGCTTGGAGGCCAGCAGGACCGACCGGCACTCGGCCTTGTAGGGCGTCGAGCTATGGGTGTCGGTGCCTGCGATCAGCGGTTTATCATACTGTCTGGACAGCTCCAGAAGCCGCCGGTTGAAAGCAACCTGATCCGGGTGGTGGTGCGGCTGGATCTCCAGAAAATCGTACTTGCGGACAAGGCGTTCGTAGTACGGATGATCCGGCGGAAGCTTGTTCAGCGGCGATGCCAGACAGGCGCTGGTGGAAATGATGTTCGGCGAGATGCTCAGAAACTCGTCGAAGCTCAGACGGTTGGTATAGTAGAAGTGATCCCGGTCGCAGGACAGGCTCACCAGCCTGTTCAGCTCGCGCACCCCGTCCATGTTGCGCGCCATGAGGATCGTGTGGTAGTTGTCGCGGACCCTGTGTTCCGGGTCGAGCGTTTCGGTGAGATACATCTCCACCGAGTGGATGTACTGGATCCCGGCAGCCTTGCAGGCCGCCCATTTCTCCGTCCAGTTCAGCGGCTTGCCGTGTTCCGAAATAGACAGGGCGCGCTGGCCGTTCTGCACGGCGAGGTCGACGTAGTCTTTTGCCTTGGTGCAGCTGTCAAGGAGGCTGTACTCAGAGTGACAGTGGTACATGACATAGTTGTTTACACCGCATCACCTCCGACAATCGTAAAGCTGTCGAGGAATTCATCGATGGCACTGTTCGCCTCGTCCATCGCAGCGGCTTCTTTCGCCGCCTTTTTCGCCTTCTCGTTCTCATGCCATGCGTTGTCTTGGATAAAGTTGAGGGCAAAATTCTGCGCATCGGTGAAATTTCCGCCGGTCTGCATCCACAACAGCGCATCGACGATTTTCTGCGGCATGTCCGGGTGTTTGTAAACCCTGCCGTAGGCGTGGAACAGACGGGCGATCAGGTCGGTTTCCGTCCGGGCGGAGCCGTCGCTGTTAAAGACGGAGATTCCGAGCTCATTCAGCAGCTCCAGCAGCTTACCGAAGTTGTATTCTTCTGTCATACAGCTTTCGGAACACCTCCTCTCCCCGGTCTACGGGGCTGTCCTTTGGTTCCAGCAGACCGTCTCGGTCGGAAATGAATTCCACGCGGCAGTACTGCTTCAGTTTCTTGATGTTGTGATCCTTGCGGATGTCCACGTCCTTGTCCAGGGCGAAAACCACCCGGCAGCCGAGCTTCACCAGGATCCTCAGCTGGTTCGGATTGAGGTGGCTCGTGAGAAGAGCGCCGGTATTGGTGATTCCCCAGCTGTCGGCAGTTAAAACGCTCTTGCAGCCCTCAAAAAGGATAATTTCATGGAGCTTCAGGATGCTGTCCATGTTCTCGGACACGCCGTAGATGGTGTCCATGGTGCCCCAGCTGTGAAAATAGGTGTATTTCCGCAGTTTTTTCTCCTTCCAGGCCGGGTCGAGGGTTCTTCCGCCGACATTGACGATGTCACCGGCCGGATTTCGGATCGGATAGACGATGCGGTCGGAGAAAGAGTCGTAGCGGACCTGGAATTTCTCCATGGAAGCGTCGGAAATGCCCTCCTGACGCCAGATTTCCAGCTTTTCAGGCCGATTTTCGTACTTTTCCATGGTATCCGGCGGGAGAATGACGCCGGCGGACTCTTTCCGCATCTTTTTCTTCGGTGCAAAGCGCATACAGACCCTTGTGGCGTCCAGTTTCTCACGCCGGTAGGAGATTTCACCGTCTTCGCCGGCGTATTCCTTCAGTTTGTTCACCGCTTCCGTGGTGGAACAGTGAAAATAGTACTTGGTGAAGGTAAAAACGTTGCCGCCGATGCCGGAGGAGTAGTCGTAGAAGCAGGGCGGATGCGGACGGACGGAAAACGACGGGGTTTTCTCCTCTTTGAACGGGGACAAGCCCCAAAATTCTTCGCCGCGCTGTTCCAGATCGACAAACTGGGAAAGGTAGGCCACAATGTCAATGGATTCGATCAATTCTCTGAGCTCCGTCGTTCTCACCTCCTAAAAATCAGTACGGAGTCTGCGGAATGTGCTGCTGCGCCTCTTCGTA
>DGVL01000101.1 GCA_002394965.1 Lachnospira sp. UBA4285 | reverse complement strand
TCAACATCGTAGCCGCGATTATAGTACTCCCGGATCATGTCTCCGTAGTTTTCATCCTGCAGGTTGTACTCCATGTTGCTGTAGGGTTCCCGATTGAACGAACGCCGAAGTTCCGTGACCAGCTTCGTGATGGAAAAGATCGCCGCCAGCAGCACCAGCACCGTGAGGACGTTCAGGACTTTGATCAGAAGAGACGATGGTTTTCTTTTCGCTGTTTCACGCATCCTGCATCACTCCCTCCAGATAAGCGGTTTTTCTTGCCTCGGAGAATGTGAGGAACTCCGCCAGCTCCTCCCCGTCGAGGCCGAAGAACACGCGCATCATCTCCATCACGTCGGAAGACATATTTTCCAGGGCCACCCGGTGTTCTTCTGTCTCAACATTGCGCAATGCGCGCTCCTCCGTCTCGAGAAAACGCTCCAGGTTCTGGCAAAGGCGCCGAAGTTCATAACCCGTATTTTCCTTCTCCCATTCGTCCAGCTCTCCGTGCAGGAAAACACATTCCGCGGCTAATACGAAGTCCTTGTAGTACTCCGCTGTCCACTGCAGGTCCTCATAGCCTTCAAACGGACCGTTATAGCAGCGGATGCTGTGATAGGTGAGCCAGGAGGAGAAGGCGATATAATCCCGATCTTCCAGGCACTTTTCCAGCGTTTCCATGATGGGCTGCGGATTGCGTTCCGCTCTGCTGCGCCGCAGCGCCTCCGGATATCCGTATGTGTTCTCCGAGATCGCGTACGTGACAACCACGGTAATCAGCAGAAGGAGAATGATCAGCAGCCGCGGGACAATCCGGGCATAGTGATCGGCCTTGCCGACGACCGCGGCTTCCGTCTCCGCATACCGCCTGCGAAAGCTTGCCATCTCGCGGTGATGGCGCACGGCCTGGTCATTCGGTTTCCCGCAGTACGGGCAGACGCTTTCTTCCAGGCCGACTTCGCCGCCGCAGTATTTGCACTTCATTCCAGCATCCCCTTCTCTTTCAGGAATTTCTCACATTCCGCGATCGGAACAAATCCGTCCTTCTTCAGTTTCTGAAAAAAGGCGTCTTTTTCTTCCTCCGAAATCGGAAATCTGCTTTCAAAGTCTTCCAGGAGCGGCACCCTTTTCGCAATCAGCACGTCCAGCTCCTCCTCGCTGAGATTCGGCCTGTTTTCAAACGTAAGAAGCGAAATTTCATCCCGAAAGAGCCATGGGAGCCAATTCGGGTCGCCGTGAGTTTCATATTGCTGCTGCGCCTCGGCCGCTGCCGCAAGTTCCAGGAGCGCATCGCAGAATCGAGCGTGCTTATAGGAATACACACGGTGCCCCGCCTCGGAAGCTTCCGCATACATCGCCGCAAGCAAATCGTAATCCCCGGCCTCATACGCTTCGTCAAGTCTCTGAAATGCCTCGCGCTGCCAGAGGTATTCGTTCTTTTCCTTCTCTGCTTCCGCTTTCTCGCTGTTTGTGCGGACGATCACCGCCGTCGTGATCAGCAGCGCCAGAATCACCGCACCGATCAGCAGGTTTCTGTGCAGCTTCCGGAGATGGGACTTCGCTTTCCGGTCTGTGAGGCTCCCCAGCTCTTCCAGATTGTCCCGGATTCCTTCCAGTCTGTCAAGATATTCCGTCTCGGCCGCCGGAAGATTCATGGTCCCGCAGTATGGGCAGCTGGCGCTGTCCGCCGGGTATTCCGCCCCGCAGCTCCGACACAGAACCGCCCGATGGGATGTTTTTTCCGATGGGCTCTGCTCTCTGTCCATCCCCAGCGTCCTCCTTCCCCGATCAGAACAAATACAATACCCCGATGTCTTAAGACGCCGTTGAGAAAGGTCTCAACGGCGTCTCTGGTCCGAGTGACAGGGATCGAACCTGCGGCCTCATGGTCCCAAACCACGCGCGCTACCAGCTGCGCTACACCCGGATTTGCCTGTGTATTATACCGCAGAACCATCTGTTCTGCAAGAGGAACTTTTCCCGGAATCACAACTGACTCCGGGAAAAGAATTGCACCAAATATTTATGTTTCGCCCTCGGCGGGTCTGCGTCTTACAAGCACACGGTCCACGCGCCTGCCGTCCATGGAGAGTACGGTAATCTCGATATCTCCATACCGGAAGGACTCGCCGGGTTCGGGAAATCTTCCGCCGAAGGATTCAATCGTCCAGCCGCCCAGGGTATCACTGTCCGCTTCAAAGTCATTCTCCGGAAGATTCATCAGTTCCAGGAACTCCGTTACGGGCATGTCGCCGTCCAGCTCCAGCTCATCGTCGGAGCGCCGGACAATTTCGTCCTCCACGGTGTCGGTCTCGTCCCAGATATCGCCGACAATCTGCTCAATGACATCCTCCATGGTCAGGACGCCCAGCGTACCGCCGTATTCGTCACAGACAATGGCAAGATGCTGCTTCGCCCGTCGAAACTGCGCCATGACATCGGGCAGCTTCATGGTCTTGTACACATAGCAGGGTTCCATCAGCAGGGGCCGGATCTCACGCTGTCCGTCTGCCACCGCTTTCAGGAAGTGATTGAGATACAGGACGCCGATCACATGGTCGATGCTGTCCTCATAAACCGGCAGACGGGAAAACGAAGACTGTTCCACCTGGCTCAGGATCTCGTCCCAGTCGTCGTCAATGTCGATCGCTTCCACGTCCACGCGGGCGGTCATCGCCTCAAAGGCCGAGATCTCGGAAAAGTCGATCGCCGCCTGAACCAGTTCGGAGCGGTCCTCATCCAGGACCTCTTCGTCCTCCGCCGTTTCGATCAGGCTCTGCAGCTCCTCCACGGCCTCCTCTTCACCCGACTCCTCCGGCTTCATCCAGAAGGTCAGAAGATGCACCAGTCCGACCACCAGCAGAATCAGGGGCTTCAGAAGAATCATAAGGATGCGGACCGGCCAGGCATGCCGCTCGGAAATGCGGTTTGCGTTCTGCTTCGCCGTGATCTTTGGGATGGTCTCCCCGAAGATGATGATCAGCAGCGTCAGGACCAGGGTTGCCGCCCAGGTCATCTTATCGCTTCCGGTCAGCAGGATTACCAGCACCGAAGCGAGGGAAGATGCCGCGATGTTCACAAGATTGTTGCCGATGAGGATTGCGCTGAGCGCATCGTCAAAGTGGCGGATAATCGTAAGGGCAATCTTCGCCCGACGCGAGCCTTCTTCCGCCGCGTTCTCCAGTCGGAGTTCGTTGCAGGAAGAATAGGCCATCTCTGAGGCGGAGAAGAAATTGGAAAGGCAGATGCAAAGCACAATTCCCGCGATCACCATGGATACCGTCATGTGTGATCGCCCCCTTCCGCCGTCTCGGGAGTCCGGACCACTTTCAGCTTCAGGATGCGGTTATGCTCCATCTCGGTCACCGTCACGG
>DGVL01000035.1:14291-14420 GCA_002394965.1 Lachnospira sp. UBA4285 | reverse complement strand
AGCTGGAGGAGATCGTGGATTTCCTCCGGGAGCCGGCGCGCTATACCAAGCTTGGCGCCAGGATCCCGAAAGGCGTGATTCTCACGGGCCCTCCGGGGACCGGTAAGACGCTTCTCGCCAAGGCGGTCG
>DGVL01000035.1:0-14181 GCA_002394965.1 Lachnospira sp. UBA4285 | reverse complement strand
TTCGTCGAGATGTTCGTCGGCGTCGGCGCGTCCCGCGTGCGCGATATGTTCGAGGAAGCAAAGAAAAATGCCCCCTGCATCGTCTTCATCGATGAGATCGACGCGGTGGCAAGGCGCAGAGGCGCGGGACTCGGCGGCGGCCACGATGAGCGCGAGCAGACGCTGAACCAGCTGCTCGTGGAGATGGACGGCTTCAGCCCGAACGCGGGCATTATCGTCGTCGCGGCCACGAACCGCATCGACATCCTGGATCCGGCCATCATGCGGCCGGGGCGGTTTGACCGCAAGGTGGCGGTGGGACTGCCGGATGTGGATGAGCGACTGGCCATCCTGAAGGTCCACGCCCGCAGGAAGCCGCTGGGAGACGATGTGGACCTGGAGGCTCTTGCCAGGACGACGGCAGGATTTGCCGGGGCGGATCTGGAGAACATCCTGAACGAGGCGGCGATCCGGGCGGCAAGAGAGCGCAGAGAGTACATCAACAACGAGGATATTCAGACTTCATTTGTCAAAGAGGGAATCGGAACCGAGAAGAAGAGCCGGATCATCTCCGATAAGGAGAAGAAGATCACGGCCTACCACGAGTCGGGACACGCGATTCTGTTTCACTGTCTGCCGGACGTGGGACCGGTGCACATGATCTCGATCATTCCGACCGGGATGGGCGCCGCCGGGTACACGATGCCGCTTCCGGGCAGAGACGAGATGTTCAACACGCGCGGCAAGATGCTGCAGCAGATCATCGTGGACTTCGGCGGCCGGGTGGCGGAATCGCTCGTATTCCCGGACATAACGACCGGGGCGAGCCAGGATATCCGGCAGGCGACGAAGACAGCCCGCGATATGGTCATGAAGTACGGATTCTCCGATGCGCTGGGGCCGATTGACTATTCCTTCGGCGACAGCGACGAGGTGTTCATCGGCCGCGACATCGGGCACGCGAAGCCATACGGTGAGGACGTGACCGCGAAGATCGACGAAGAGGTCAAGCGCATCGTCGACTACTGCTACGGCGAGGCAAAGCGCCTGATCGGGGAGAATCGCGCGGTTCTGGATGCCAGCGCGAAGCTGCTTCTTGAGAAAGAGAAAGTCACCGGCGAGGAATTCGACGCGCTGTTTGATACGGCGCAAGACAGAACCGGTCTGAAAGATTCAGGAAATCAGGATTTATGAAAATAGTTAAGGATCTTACTCAGGATTCTGATGCGGACAGGAAACTGTTCTATATGTGCAATGTGCGTCCGATTTTAAATACGGACGCACTTTTCGCCGATGCGACAAAGGAGTACCGGGACCCGGAGGAGCCGGTTCCGGGTGACACCGTCACACTGCGCCTGCGGACCGAGCGGCTGAATGCCGACCGCGTATTCGTCAATCTGAACGGGAAGGATGTGGAGATGGAGCGCTCGGAGTCGGACACGAACTTCGACTACTACGCCACATCTTTTGCCGTCACCGACGAGCATGTGTTTTATTATTTCCGCGTCGTCACGGGCCGCACGGTGGTCTACTACAACCAGCTGGGGCCGGACAGCAAGCTCAATCCCTACTATGATTTCCAGATCATGCCGGGATTCACGACGCCGGAGTGGGCAAGAGGCGCGGTTGTGTACCAGATCTTCACCGACCGGTTCTATAACGGCGACAAGAGCAACGATGTCATCACGGATGAGTACTCCTATCTGGGGGAGCACGTCCGGCACATCGACAACTGGGACCAGTGCCCGTCCGCCGCGGAAGGCGTCCGGGAATTCTACGGAGGCGACCTGCAGGGCGTGCTTGACAAGATGGACTATCTGCAGGACCTGGGTGTCGAGGCGATCTATTTCAATCCCCTTTTTGTCTCCCCCAGCAACCACAAGTATGACATACAGGATTACGACTACATCGACCCTCACTTCGGGCGGATCGTGGAGGACGAGGGGGAGCTCCTGTCACCCGGCGATCAGGACAACACCCACGCTTCCCGCTATATAAACCGGGTGACCAACTCCGCCAACCTGGAAGCCGGCAACGAGCTGTTTCGAAGGCTCATAGAGGAGGCGCACAGCCGCGGCATGCGGGTCATCATCGACGGTGTGTTCAATCACTGCGGCTCCTTTAACCGCTGGATGGACCGGGAACATATCTACAAGACCAGCCAGCACTCGCACACCGACGGCGCCTATGTCAGCAAAGACAGCCCGTATCACGACTTCTTCCAGTTTAACGCCGACGCGTGGCCGGACAACAAGTCCTATGACGGCTGGTGGGGACACGATACGCTGCCCAAGCTCAACTACGAGGCGAGCAGCCGTCTGGAGGACATTGTCCTCGGCATTGCCGCCAAGTGGATGTCACCCCCGTTCTCCGCGGACGGCTGGCGGCTTGACGTGGCGGCTGACCTGGGGCACAGCCCGGAGTACAATCACTCCTTCTGGAAGAAGTTCCGCAAGGCCGTGAAACAGGCCAATCCGGATGCCATCATCATCGCCGAGAACTACGGGGACTCGTACAACTGGCTCCAGGGGGACGAGTGGGACACCGTCATGAACTATGACGCCTTCATGGAACCGGTGACGTGGTTCCTGACCGGCATGCAGAAGCACTCGGACGAGTTCCGCAAGGACATGCTCGGCAACGCCGACTCGTTTTTTGACGCCATGCGCTACAACATGGCCAGACTGGGCGGCCAGCCGGTCCGCATCGCGATGAATGAGCTGAGCAACCACGACCACTCGCGCTTTCTCACGCGCACCAACCGCACGGTGGGGCGCCTGAACTACATGGGCAGCGAGGCGGCCTCAAAGGGCATAGACCGGGCCGTCATGATGGAGGCGGTCGTCATCCAGATGACCTGGCCGGGCGCCCCCACCGTCTACTACGGCGACGAGGCCGGCGTGTGCGGGTGGACCGATCCCGACAACCGGCGCACCTATCCGTGGGGGCATGAGGACAGGCTTCTTCTTGACTTTCACAAGGCGATCATCCGCCTGCACAAGACCTGTCCGGTTCTGCGATTCGGTTCGCTAAAAAAGCTCAAAGCCGGGTACAATCTGATCGCCTACGGGCGTTTTGACCGCAATGACCAGATCATCGTCGCCGTCAACAACAGCGAGGACGAGCGGCGGGTCATCCTGCCGGTGTGGGAGATAGGCCTGACCGATGATGACGACGTGGAGCAGATTTTCGTCACATATGACGGGGGATTCTCCCAGGAGCCGCTCGGATACCGCATCCGGGGCGGAATGCTCAACCTCGGCATGCGCAAGACCTCAGCCATCGTTCTCAGAAAGAAAGTATGGTAGATGAACTTTCACGTACTCACCCTGTTTCCGCAGATGATCACTGACGGATTTCACACGAGCATCACGGGCCGCGCGATGGACGCCGGCCTGCTCTCTCTGGAAACCGTCGACATCCGCGATTATTCCAATGACAAGCACTTCAAGGTAGACGACTATACATATGGCGGCGGCGCCGGCCTGCTGATGAAGGCCGGGCCGGTCGTCGCGGCCTACGAGGATCTGGTGCGGCGCACCGGCCACGGAATGCGGACCGTATACCTGAGCCCGCAGGGCAGCGTCTTCACGCAGAAAAAGGCCGCCGAACTCGCGAAGGAGACGGACCTATGCCTGCTCTGCGGCCACTACGAGGGAGTCGACGAGCGGGCGCTGGAGGAGATCGGCGCTGAGATGATTTCCATCGGCGACTACGTCCTGACCGGCGGCGAGCTGCCGGCGCTCATCGTCATGGACGCGGTGGCGCGCCTCGTCCCCGGAGTGCTCCACAATGGAGATTCCGCCGTGACCGAAAGCTTTACCGGCGGGCTGCTTGAGTATCCCCAGTACACGCGCCCCGAAGAGTTCCGGGGCCGGAAGGTGCCGGAGATCCTGCTGTCCGGGGACCACGGAAAGGTTGACCTGTGGCGGCATGAGCAGAGCCTGCGCCGCACGGCGGAGTACCGCCCGGATCTGCTCGCGGCGTACCAGGCGGCTCACCCTGACGAGAAAATGCCGGAAGGTCTGAGAACCTGCCCGGCAGAGGACGCGCACCGATGAGGCTGGGAAATCTGGCCGCCGGGCCCGGTCTGCGCGCCGTTAAAAAAGTCTTTGAAAAGCAGGCAGCGGCCGGCGCTTTTGGGGCAGGCCCTGACGGGGCGGCACTTGAAATCCCCGGCGATCCGGCACACTGCGTCATCCAGGCGGCCGGCACGGATCCGGACGCGCTGGGAGAGGCGTGCTGCCGCGTATACGCCTGCGGGGCGGTGCCGGCAGCCGCACAGATTACGATCTTTGTGCCGCAGGAGGTGGACGAGGCGCAGCTCAAAACCTTGACCCGGAGACTGGCGGCTCGCGCCGAAAGCCTGTCTGTTGCCGTCACCGGTGTCAGCGCGCAGGTTCGCGCAGGGTTGACAAATGTTCTCACAACCGCTACAGTGACTGCAATCGGCGATAAAGCCCTCATCCACCGCCTCACCGGCCCGCGACCGGGCCAGGCGCTCATCGCGGCAGGGTATGCCGGCCAGGCGGGCGTGCGCTTCTGTTTCCCGTTCCTTCCGGATGATGTCAGGAAGCGCTTCCGCAGCGGGTATCTGCAAAGGGCATACGGGCAGGAGAGCGACACAAGCACGGCTGCGGCAGCACTCGTCTGCCGGCAGGCACTCGGCAGCAGAGCAGCCGGCATCAGCGCCATGCACGCGGCGGGAGAGGGCGGTATATTTGCCGCACTCTGGGAACTGACAGAGGGAAAGAACATCGGGTTCACGGCTGACGTACACAAGATCCCTGTCCGGCAGGAGGCGCTGGAAGTGGCACAGGCAGCAGGCCTGAATCTCTATGCGGTCAATGCGCAGGGCTGCCTTCTCATCGCGGCAGATGACGCGGACAGTCTTGTTCACGCAATCCGCGAGAAGGGCGTGCCGGCTGCACAGCTCGGCACCTTCACCGATAACCGTGACAAGATATTGAACAATCGCGGAAAAGTCCGGTTTCTTGACAAGCCGCAGGAAGACTTGTCCGTCGACTTCCGGTACAGACTGAAAGGAGCAGAACATGGAACTCAGAGAACAGATCCTCAGAGATATTGAGAAAGATGCCCGCGTCAATCTGCATGAGCTGGCCATCCGACTCGGCGTCTCCGAGGCCGAAGTCGCCAATGAGATCGCGGATATGGAGAAGGAACACATCATCTGCGGCTACAACACCCTGATCAACTGGGACAACACCAGCATGGAGAAGGTCACCGCGCTGATTGAAGTGCAGGCCCAGCCGCAGCGCGGACTGGGATTTGATGCGATTGCCGAGAGACTCTACAAGTACAGTGAGATCACGGCGGTGTATCTCATGAGCGGCGGCTTTGACTTCGCGGTGATCATCGAGGGCAAGTCCATGAAGGCCATAGCCCAGTTCGTGGCCGCCAAGCTGGCGACGCTGGACTCCATCCGCAGCTGCGCCACGCACTTTGTCCTGAAGAAGTACAAGGATTACGGTGTCGTCTTTGACGAGACCCGCCGCGACGAAAGGGAGAAGATCACACCATGAGACCAATGACTTCCGATAAGATCCGCGCGCTGGCTCCGTCCGGGATCCGCAAATTCTTTGACGTCGTCCACGAGATGCCCGATGCGATCTCCCTGGGCGTGGGCGAGCCGGATTTCGATACCCCCTGGAACATCCGCGAGGAGGGAATCTACTCGCTGGAGCGCGGCCGCACATTTTACACATCCAACGCCGGCCTGATGCCGCTTCGCGAGGAGATCTGCCACTACCTGCAGCGCCAGCAGGGTCTGAAGTATGACCCGAAGAACGAGGTCCTCGTCACGGTCGGCGGCAGTGAGGCGATTGACATCGGCATGCGCTGCATCGTCAATCCGGGCGATGAGGTGCTGATACCGGAGCCCAGCTACGTATCCTACAAGCCGTGCGCCGTCATGGCGGACGCGAAACCTGTGATCATTGAGCTGCAGGAGAAAAACGGCTTCAAGCTCACGGCAGAGCAGCTGGAGGATGCCATCACAGAGCGCACGCGTGTCCTGGTGATGCCGTTCCCGAACAACCCGACCGGATCCATCATGACGCGAGAAGAGCTCGCACCGCTTGTCCCGATCATCATCCGGCATGATCTCATTGTGATCTCTGATGAGATCTACAGCGCGCTCACCTACAGCGGCCGGCACGTCTCCATCGCGGAGTTCCCGGGCATGCAGGAGAGAACGATTCTGATCGGCGGATTCTCGAAGGCGTTCGCCATGACAGGCTGGAGACTCGGGTATGCCTGCGGTCCGGCGGAAATCATCAGCCAGATGACGAAGCTGCATCAGTTCACGATCATGTGCGCACCGACGACGAGTCAGTACGCGGCGGTGGAGGCGCTCGCCAACTCGCAGTCCGAGGTCGACCAGATGGTCGCGGCGTACAACGAGAGACGGCGTTTCCTGCTTCACGCATTCCGGCAGATGGGCATCGACTGCTTCGAACCGTTCGGCGCATTCTACGTGTTCCCGTCGATCCGCAGATTCGGAATGTCCAGCGAACAGTTCGCGACAAGACTTCTCACGGAGCAGAAACTGGCGGTCGTGCCGGGCACGGCGTTCGGCGCGTGCGGCGAGGGCAATATCCGGATTTCCTACGCGTA
The DNA here is from genome assembly GCA_002394965.1 of Lachnospira sp. UBA4285. GTDB lineage: Bacteria > Bacillota > Clostridia > Lachnospirales > Lachnospiraceae > UBA4285. The sequence goes on along the minus strand of DGVL01000035.1, from coordinate 7,566 downwards.
CTCCATCGATGACTTGAAAAAGGGCCTCTCCCGGATCGAAGCCTTCATCAACTCCCTGCAGTGAGGGAGGGACAGAAGATGAATCGTTTCAGGTCAGCCGGGACGATCCTGGTGCTGGTTGCCATCGCGCTTCTGGTCATCATGATCAATCCCTTTGCCAGGGACCCGCTGGAATCTTCAGCGGCCCCGACCAGCGAATCCGAGAGCGAGACAGCGCAGGAAGCAGGAGACTACACGGTCAGCCAGACGCTCTCCAAGGCGAGCCCGGAGGACGCGTACGTCCAGGTGGATGATCTTGTCTTCTCCCTGGGATACCGGGAGCGCCTGTCCACAGCCATCCGCGACATCACGGCTGCAGGGCGCTACACCGTAGAAGGGTATGACGCCGGAACGGCTGCCCGCAGCGCAGAAGTCTGCGTCTATCAGGACGGTCAGCTGCGCTTTACGCTGTACGCAAGCAGCATAAAAGAATACGCGGACAACTCCGGCGTCAGCTATTCGGCCTCTCTTTTTGCGGCGGATGAAGAACAGGATATGGTCCTGACGGGCATCCGCATAGCCGATGCGGCCATGCCCGACGCCTGGATCTTCTCCGGGAACCGCATGGACGGCAGCAATATCCGCAAGGAGGCGTTCATGACGCGCTTCGGCTCCTACTCGCAGGACAAGACGGTCTATCCGTCGCTGGTCCAGAAGAAGACAGACGCGCAGAACCGGTCCGTCTATGTGCTGAGCGTGGAAGTAAATGCCACGAAACAGGAAGTGCTGCCCGCCAGGGTCCTCGCTGCGATCCACAGCCTGCGGACGCTGCAGTATACATTCACCTTTGACGACACCACGCAGAAGTGCGTCTCCGTTGACATCAGCTGCAAAGTGAGCGCGGAGGAGATTTCGCTGTACTGGGAGAAGAGAGGGGAAGAAGCCGCAAAAAAGACGAGCACGACGGCCGCGGGCAAGTCAGGATCCGTGTCAGGATCCGGGGTGACCGGGGCCACCGGGACTGCCGGCAGCAGTGTGCCGACGGAGCCGGCAGAAGCTTCCGATTCCGCAGAGATCTCCTCGCCTTCCACAGATCCGGAGCTGCCAAAAAGCTCTGAAAATCCGGCGCCGGAGGCTGAAGGCGCAGCCGCGGATACAGAAGAAACGGCAGAAGAAGAATAATGGTTATGACGATGCGCATCGGGAATCCGGCTGAAATCCGGCTGGACTGCCGCTGCGCATCGGTTTTTCTTCTGAACTTGCTATTCCGATGCTTTCTGGAGCTTAGCATGTATCCGCTTTCATCGGAATTCGCCCATTGCCCGTGAATTGCTGAAAAATTTATAGGATAAAGCCGATCCGTTTCAGCAATTGAAGAAATAAAAGAGATTTCCGCTGAAAGAAATTCCGATTTGGAAGTCAAAAATTCATCGGAAATTGAAAGAAAAGCTTGCTTTGCTGAATCGGAGATTCCGGGCCTGCAGAATTGTCATCGGAAATCAAGGGAAATCTGATCTTCCGATGCATACCCGGCCTCACACAATGCTCTGTCCTCGAGTGCAGCAGCTTCTGCCTCATCTGCTCTGCCCTCGAGTGCCGCAGCTTCTGCCTCATCTGCCCTGCCCGGCCTCTGTCTCAAATTTGTAACCGACGCCCCAGACGGTCTTTAAGGACCATCCGGGGCCGCCGGTTATTTTTTTGCGGATCTTCCGGATGTGCGTGTCGATGGTGCGGGGATCCCCGTCGAATTCGCGTCCCCAGACCTGGTCCAGAAGCTGCTCGCGGCTGAAGACCTGATTTGGGTGCGAGGCGAGAAAATACAGGAGCTCGATCTCCCGCGGCGACAGGTCCGCCGGTTCGCCCCGAAAAGAGACCTGATAATTCTCCAGATTGATCGCAAGATCCGGAAACACGACCGACTGGCCGGAGGTACCCGGCACCGCAGCGCCCGGGACGGATAATCCCGTGCGGCGCAGAAGAGCCAGGACTCTGGCCGCCATCTCGCGGGTGTCGAAGGGTTTCGTCAGATAATCATCGGCACCTGAGGCGAAAGCGTCAAGTTTATCCTGAATATCACTTCGCGCGCTGATGACAAGGACCGGGACATTTGACCCGAGGCGGATCCGGCGGATCAGGTCCGTGCCGTTCATGTCGGGCAGATTCAGCTCCAGCGTGATGAGAGCGGGCTTCATCTTCTGCAGGCACGCAAGGGCAGCGGCGCCGGAACAGGCCGGCGTGGCGTCCAGCCCCTCTCTGGTGAGAGATGAGATGATGAGAGAAGACATATCGTTGTCATGCTCAACGACAAGAATTACAGATTCCCGAACGGCCATCCGACGCTCCTTCCTGTAGATACAGACAGACCCGTAAACCAAGCCGCGAGTATCAAAGACTCACGATCGTCACACCGGCGTCGCCCTCGCCCGGCTTGCCGATGCGATAGCCGCGGATGTAGCCCAGCCCGTCCAGCCAGTTCCAGATGCCGGCGCGCAGAGCGCCGGTACCCTTTCCGTGGACGATGCGCACTTCCCGCAGCCCGGCAAGGCTCGCGCTGTCCAGATACTTCGACAATTCGCCAATAGCCTCGTCCACCGTCATGCCGATCACATTGATCTGCGAAGACACATTCTGCGACGCCTCCATGCGCAGGGCCCCCGTGTGCACCGCCGACTCCCGGTGCTTGCGCAGAAGTTCCTCGTAGCGGTCCTTCGGCCGTTTCTGCTGGACCTGCGGTGCCTTGTAATTCTCCACCATGGCCACGTCGTCGGCCCGGACCGTCATGGTCATCGAGCCGATCTGTACCTTGAGACGGTTCTTCTTGTCCGGCGCCTGCGTCACATCGCCCTCAAGTCCCGAGGAGAGAATCCGAACGTGCCTGCCCGGCGTGTAGTCCGCGGCCGGATGCCTGCGGATCACCTCCTGCGCCCCTTCCGGCGTCTCCGCCGGCTTTTTGTATTTCTCGTTCTTCTTCAGCTTCTCCCGCAGACCGGCCCGCGCTTTCTCCATCTCGCGCGCATTCCTGCCGTGACGGTTCAGCTCGCGGATTGACTCGTCCGCATACGCCTTCGCGTCCGCCAGAATTTTTTCGGCGTTCTCGTTGGCCCGCCGCAGGATCTTGTCCTTGCGCCTGGCGATAGCCTCCCGCTGGGCGCGCAGTTCCTCCTGCAGCTTCTCTGCCTCGGCCTTGTAGCGCGCTGCCTCCTCGTGTTCCTTCTCGACCTGGCTGCGCGTGTTCTCCAGATCGCTCAGCAGATCCTCAAACCGCACCTGGTCATCGGAGAGCCGCTGCTTCGCGTCCGCGAGAATCTCATCCGAAAGCCCCAGCTTCCTGGAAATGGCAAATGCATTACTCTTCCCCGGGATCCCGATCAGCAGCCGGTACGTCGGAGCCAGCGTCTCAACGTCAAACTCACAGCAGGCGTTGGTGATGTCCGGCTCCGAGAGCGCGTAGGCTTTCAGCTCGCTGTAGTGAGTCGTGGCGATGGTCTCGACGCCGTCCCGGTGCAGTTTCGCGAGGATCGACATGGCGAGAGCCGCGCCCTCCGTCGGATCCGTGCCCGCGCCGATCTCGTCAAAAAGAATCAGGCAGCGGCTGTCTGCAGCTGCAAGGATATGGATAATGTTGGTCATGTGGGCGGAGAAGGTACTCAGGTTCTGCTCGATGCTCTGCTCGTCGCCGATGTCGGCGTAGATCTCCCGGTAGATGGCGATGGTGGAATGGTCGCCGGCCGGAATCAGAAGACCGGACTGGGCCATCAGCGTCAGCAGGCCGACGGTCTTGAGAGTCACGGTCTTGCCGCCGGTGTTCGGGCCGGTGATGACAAGCTGGTGAAAATCGGTCCCCATGCGGATGTCGATGGGCACCACGCGCTTCGGATCGATCAGCGGGTGGCGGCCCTTGCGGATATCAAAGATGCCCCGGTCGTTCAGAGCGGGTGCGGTGGCCTTCATTGCCCGCGCAAGCGCGCCCTTTGCGAAGATCAGATCCAGGCGCGAAAGAACGCTGTAGTCCTCCTCCAGAATGTCCGTGTACTGCGCGCACTCCTGCGACAGACCTTTTAGAATCTCCGCGATCTCCTTCTCCTGCTCCATCGCGTTGGTCTTCAGGTCGTTGTCAAAGCGCACGACGGCCTCCGGCTCGATGAAAAGCGTGGAACCGGATGCGGACTGATCGTGGATCATACCCGGCACCCGGGAGCGGTACTCCGCCTTGACCGGCAGACAGTAACGCCCCTGGCGCGTCGTGATGACCGCATCCTGAAGACAGCTGCGGACAGATCCGGTCAGCATCCGCGTGAGCTCACTGTGAATCTTCTCATTGATGCGGTCCTGCTCCCGCCGCAGACTGCGAAGCTTCGGACTGGCGGAGTCGGCGACCTCATCGGACGAGATGATCGCGCGCGCAATCGTCGTGCGCAGTTCTTCGAGGCCGTCGAGCACGGAGAGAAGGCCGCTCAGCGTGTCCGTCTCCGGCTCATAATAGTTCTTCACATGGTCGGCCGTGGATAGAAGCGCTGCGATCTGAAGCAGTTCCCCGCAGGAAAGCGGTGCGTCCGCCTTCAGGCGCCGCACAGATCCCCGGATGTCACTCACGCCTTCGAAGGATACCTTTCCCTTGGCGAAAATCCGGCGCAGAGCGTCGTCCGTCTCCTTCTGGGCAGCCTGGACCGCCTGCAGGTCCGCCATCGGCAGAAGAGCCCTGGCGGCCGTCTTCCCCGGCTCCGAGTCGGCGAGCGCCGCCAGCTTCTCCCGGATCTTGTCAAATTCCAGTGTGCGCAGTACTTTTGTGTTCATAGCGAATATATATACTCTCTCCAGCCCTTCGGCCTGTCAGAAAACGCAGACTGCCCTGTCATACCAGGCACAGTCTGCGGCAGATTCAGCTGCTTCTTATCATCATATCAGAAGGAACCGTAAATTTTAAGCTGTACTTTGATGGAATTGTGCGGCCATGGCGGGTATAATCGGAAGACAGAAACGGAGGACAGCATGATTTACATCAAAGATTTTCAGGAAGGCGATCGGATTTCCGGCATCTATCTTGTGCGCACGAAGGCGACGTATCAGTCCAAGCGCGGCAAGGATTATTATAGTCTTACACTGGGTGACAAAACCGGGACGGTTGACACCAAGATCTGGGATGTCGACTCTCCGGCGATCGCCGACTTTGAGTCGAATGATTTCGTGAACGTCAGCGGCACCGTCACGGTGTACAACGGCAAGATTCAGTTCAAGGTCGAGAAGCTTATGCAGGCGCAGCCGGGAAGTTACAGCCCCGCTGACTACATGCCATCCAGCCGGTATCCGGTAAAGGATATGTACGCGGAGCTGCTGCAGTTTCGCGACAGCATCAACAACCCCTATATAAAGAAACTGCTGAATTCCTTCTTCGAAGATGACAAGGCGTTCATCCGGAACTTCGCGACGGCGTCGGCGGCGCGCACCGTCCACCACAGCTTCGTCGGCGGCCTGCTGGAGCACACGCTCTCCGTCACGAAGATCTGCGATTTCCTGGCGATGCGATACGATTTCCTGGACCGGGATGTGCTGATCGCGTCCGCCATGCTGCACGACGTCGGGAAGACGCGCGAGATGACGCCGTTCCCGCAGGTTGACTACTCCGATGAGGGCAATCTGCTCGGCCACATCATGATCGGATTCGAGATGGTTCGCAGCCACATGCGCGCCATCGAAGGCTTTCCGCAGGACCTGCAGGATGAAATCGGCCACTGTATCCTCGCGCATCACGGCATGCTTGAGTTCGGCTCTCCGGTGCTCCCCAAGACCGCCGAGGCTCTGGCGCTCTCCAAGGCTGACGATCTGGATGCCAAGATGGAAACCATCCGCGAGGCTCTGAATGTACGCAACAGCGGCGAATGGCTCGACGTCAACCGGTGGCTCGGCGGCGTGCGGGTCCGCCGCACCACCGAAGACGGAAAAGCCTTCTACGAAGGTGAAGAGGACAGATGACAGATGCCGACAGGTAAACAAAAGAAAAGCAGAAGACCGGGAAGGGCACAGAAGCCGGGAAGCACAGGCTCTGCAGCTTCTGCAGCCAGCGTTTTCGTCACAAAGGGCGACATACTGACCCTTTCCATCACGGCGCTCTCCAGCGACGGCGCCGGTGTCGGCCATGCCGGCGGCCTGACGCTTTTTGTCAAGCGGACCGTCCCCGGCGACACCATACGCGCGCAGGTCATCCGGCTCAAAAAAACCTACGGATTCGCGAAGCTCTTGCAGGTACTTGAGCCTTCCGCCTCCCGCGTGCGCCCGGCCTGTCCTGCGGCGGCACGCTGCGGCGGCTGTCAGATCATGCAGATGGACTACAGCGCGCAGCTGGCGGCCAAAGAGACGAAAGTGCGCGACGCGCTCACCCGCATCGGCGGCCTGGATCTTTCTGAGGTTAATGTGGCTCCGATTCTCGGGATGAATGACCCGGGCCGCTATCGCAACAAGGAACAGGTCCCGGTCGGCCAGGACGCCTCCGGAAATCCCGTGTTCGGCTTTTACGCGGAGCACACGCACCGGATCGTCCCGATGCCGGAGTATGACTGTCTTCTTGGCGACGCAGGCAATGCGGCCATCCTGAAGGCGGTCCGCAGCTGGATCCTGCAGTATAAAATCCCGGTCTACAGCGAAGAAACGCACGCCGGCCTTGTCCGCCACATCCTCATGCGCACGGCGAAGTCCGGCGAGACCCTCGTGTGCCTCGTGAGTGCAGACGAGAAAGTGCCGCATCTTGAAGCACTTGTAAAGGCGCTTCAGGATATCGGTGTGGCAAGCGTCTGCCTGAACGTGCAGAAAAAGCCCGACAATGTGATTCTGGGCCCGCACACGGTGACACTTGCCGGAGAAGGCTTCATCACGGACACGATCGGAGAACTCGCTTTCCGCGTCTCGACCAACTCCTTCTTTCAGGTGAACCGCGCGCAGACGGAAAAGCTCTACGCCAAAGCACTGGAATTCGCAGACCTGCACGGCGGCGAGACCGTATGGGACCTCTACTGCGGCATCGGCACCATCAGCCTGTTTCTCGCGCAGAAGGCGAAAAAAGTCTACGGTGTTGAGATCATCCCGCAGGCCGTTGCAAATGCCCGCGAAAATGCCCGGATCAATTGTCTCACGAATGCGGAATTCTTCACCGGCGAGGCTGAGACAATCGTGCCGGCTTTCTATGAAGAGAAACGCGGCGAACGCGCTGACAGCGACCCGGCACTCACACCGGACGTCATGGTCGTCGATCCGCCCCGCAAAGGCTGCGCGCCGCAGCTGCTCGACACCATGGTGCGCATGAGCCCGAAGCGGATCGTCTACGTCTCCTGCGACCCGGCCACCCTGGCCCGCGACCTGAAAATCCTGACCGCTGCCGGCTACCGACTCACGGACGTTCAGCCCGTCGATATGTTCCCGGAGACGATGAGTGTCGAGACAGTATGCGCATTGTCCAAACTCCCGGAGGTGACGAATCCTATCAGCGTGAAGGGTGACACAGATTCCGACCTATTATCGGATTGATGGAGCCAATCTGTTGTGATATAGTACCCATGATTTTTCTGAAAGGCACATGATCTTCGTGTGGCGGTGAAG
>DGVL01000132.1 GCA_002394965.1 Lachnospira sp. UBA4285 | reverse complement strand
ACGAAACCGCTTTGTCTTCCGGGTTCCGGTCAGAGAAAGACAGCCCTCTTCCGTTTCAAAGAGACCGCTCTTCTTCAGAATAACCGGATTCAGCATGGCAACATTGACAAGTCCCATATTTACAGCAATAATCCGCTTCTTTACGCCGATCATGTTCGCTGCCATACCGACACACTCACTCTCATGCGCCTTCAGCGTATCCAAAAGGTCGCGGGCAACCTGTAAATCATCTCCCGTCGCCGGCTCCGATTTTTGTGCGAGGAAGAATACGTCCCTCATGATTTCTCTTACCATATCCCTATTCCCAGTTCTCCATACATCCGGCTGGCACCCCCACCGTTTCGGCCGTCTCCTGCCATCGGTTGTTTTTTACTACACTCATTTCACCCAATCAGTCGTTCCGCCGCGAAAACTGCCAGAACTCCGCAGACAAAGCTCAGAATGACGTACATCATGACAATCCCGGCTCTTCCATTCTCCCAAGCTCAGGCCATACGACAAGAAGCATCGTCAGGAAGCACGACAGGCCGCCAATCAGATTGGAAACGGGTTCTGCCATAAACACCCCGGTTGTGCCAAATCCCAGGGAAGGAAGAAGGATCGTCAGCGGAATTACCAGAATCACCTTGCGGAAGAGGCTGAAAAAGATCGCGTGCCGCTTCTTGTTCAGCGCCTTGAACACCGTCTGCCCGCTGTACTGCAGCGCCTGAAAGATAAACGCGAGAAAATACTGGTGCAAAGCCGGTGCTGCGACGGAAATCAATTCCTCATCCTGCGTGAAGATCTGTACGAACATCTCCGGACGGATCATGATCAGCGCCCAGATCACCGCCGTATACGGCAGTACCAGGCTCATCATGACCCGCACTGCCTTTTTAATGCGTTTCGGCCGTCTGGCGCCGTAGTTGTAACTGATGGCAGGCGATGTCCCCTCCGTGATGGCCATAGCCGGTGTATCCAGGATTTGACGTACCGAGGTTACCGTCGTCATCGCCGAAACATACATCGGACCACCCCAGCGCATGAGCATGGTATTGCAGCACAGGGAAACCAGCGAGTTGGTAATCTGCATGATGAACGGTGTCAGTCCCAGACCCGCGATCTTTCCTCCGTACGGAAACCATCTCCCGTCTGTCCCCCGCTTCCAGGTTATGCGGTATTCATTCTTCGGACTTCTCAGAAACCAGATGACCGTTGCAGCCGAGAGAATCTGTGAGATGACGGTCGCAATCGCAGCTCCTTCTACTCCAAGGCCAAACGCAAAAATAAAAACCGGGTCCAGGGCGAGATTGGCAAGAGCCCCGATTGTAACCGTGATCATTCCAAAGAGAGAATACCCTTCCGCATTGATATACGGATTGATTCCGGTGCTGATCATAGAAAACAAAGTCCCGGTCAGATAGATCTGAAGATACGGCCGGGCATACAAAAGCTCCTCTCTCCCGGCGCCAAAAACCGTCAGCAGCGGTCCGGCCAACGCAATCCCGGAAACCGTGATGATCAGGGCGGATACGACCAGCAGGCGCAGGGAAGTATTCAGAATCGCGGCGGCCTTCCCGGATTCCTTTCTGCCAAGCTCCATGGAGAAAAGCGGTGCGCCGCCCATTCCGAACAGGTTGGTGAAAGCCGTCACAATGATGATGACCGGAAAGCAGAAGCCGACAGCCCCGAGCGCCTCTGTCCCCACATCCGGTATCCGCCCGATGTAGATGCGGTCTACGATATTGTAAAGCAGGCTGAGCACCTGTGCGATGAGCATCGGGAATGCTGTCTGCAGAATGCTGCCTGTGATATTTCCGCTTTCAAAATCAACCTTCTTCATGGGAATTCCATTCTTTCCCTTAAACAACGGATAGCCTGCCTTCATTCATAGCAACATGCACATCCGCGATCTCCCCGGCAAATGCGCGGTTGTGAGTAGAGACAATGATGAGATGGCCGCTGCCTTTCAGCTTTCTGAGAAAATCCGTGATCCAGCGCTGCCCCTTTTCATCCAGCCCTGCCAGAGGTTCATCAATAACAATCACCTCCGGATCCATCGCGAAAACAGCCGCAAATGCCACACGCCGTTTCTGACCTCCGGAGAGAGTGAACGGCGCCCGGTCCCGGAACGCTTCCAGCTCAAACTGGTTAAGGTAGTATTCTGTCTTGTCCCGAATCTCTTCTTCCGGCAGATGCAGCTGGTACAGCCCGAACGCGATTTCGTCGGAAACGGACTGCGTAAACAGCTGGACCTCACTGTCCTGAAACACATATCCGATCCGCCTGTGGAAAGCTCTTGCAAACTTCTCATCCTTCATCTTCCGCGCGCTGACAGGCGTCCCATCAAACCAATACGTTCCCGAATCCGGAAAATCAAGTCCCAGAAGGATTCTGAACAGTGTTGATTTTCCGCATCCGTTCGGACCTTCAATCGTGTAGCAGCGTCCCGGAAGGAACCTGGCGCTGACGCCGTCAAGAACCTTCTCAGGATACCCCCGGTAAGAAAATTCGACGTTTTCAAGCTGTATCAGCGCTCCTGGTTCTGTCATCACAACTGTTTCCTTTCCGCCGTCACAGAAACGGCAGCTGAAGATATACAAATAATACGACAATAGCGGCATCAGCGGCAAGAACAGCTGCGTCCCATCCGTTTACATGGTGGCGTCCCAGTCTGCGGTATGTGCCGTCAAAGCAGCGGCAGGTCATGGCCTCGGCGTTCTGTTCAGACAGGCGCTGCGCCTTCAGGAATGTTGTCCCCGCAATACCGCCGGTGCCGGATGTTGTCCAGTTCTTCTCCCCAACCTGCCGAAGACTGAGCGCCTCGCTCATGCGGGCCGCAAAGCGCCCGAGGATGTGCAGATAGCGCACGGTCGTGTCCAGTGTCAGCAGGAACAGATCCGGGAGGTGCAGGCCTGCAGCGGCTGCAGCCAGGCCTTTCCAGCCGAGCTGTTCGGAGATGATCGCAAGCAGCATTACGGATTCCGAAGTCTTCATCGTAATCGTTCCAAACGTCCGCGGGCTGCCCATGAAAACAGCCGGCAGCGCAAGAAGTGCCGCCGTTCCAGCGCCGATGAACGTAACCTTCAGCACGTTTGCGATCTGTTCCGGTGGCATAAGAGCCAGTCTCAGGAGAAGTGCCGCCAGAATAAAGCTCACAAACCACGGATTGGACGACAAGGAACAAAGCACGATACACAAAAAAGCGGATAGAAGCACGAGGCTTCCGGCCGCTTTCTGTTCTGCCTTTCTGTTCTGATAATGCAGGTCATCGAAAAAGATTTTTTCAATCAGTCTCAGAAATTTTGAACTCATATCTTTGCTTTCTTTGGTGTGACCAGGGAGATCAGTTTGAATAAGATGACGAGCAGTGCCACTCCGATGGCTGCAGACAAGATGTACCCAAAAGCCGGCGGAACCCCTGGAACTTCGTAGTCCGGCAGAATGGAACGGAATTCAAATCCTGAGAGCATTCCCGCCGGCGTATATCCGGCCCCGCTCGAGGCGATCTCATCCATTCCCCATTCACCCCAGGCAGTTCCCTCTGCCAGCAGCCCGAGCGGCGTCGCGGCTATCAGCACGGCAATCAGCGCTTTCAGCCCGGCAGAAGTCTTCGTTCCTTCAGACGCCCTGATCATCGACGGCGATACTTTTCGGATAAAGGCATACACCGCCACCGTAAACACAATTTCAGCGAGTCCGAACACCGTCAGATGACCTGCCATCATCGCCGGAATGGAAACCGCAAGCCCGTACGGGCAGTACAGAGCATTCCCTGCCGCGTCGTGAAAAAGAAGTGGCTGTATCCCGAACTCTATCGCTGCACAAAGCGCCGCCGCGTTGATGCCCGCATAGGATCCGGCGGCCACTGCAGCAAGCTCTCCTTTTCTGCTTTGGATTCTCTTTAGCAGAACACTTGTCACGACCCATCCGGTAAAGGGGAGGACAAACGCCATGTTGAAACAATTCGCACCGAATGCCAGAATCCCCCCGTCACCAAACAGCAGCGCCTGAAGCAGGAGGGCCACCGACACACTGATACAGGCCGCATACGGCCCGAGCAGGGATGCAATAAGAGTTCCTCCGACCGCATGCCCGGTTGTTCCGCCAGGCAGCGGGACATTGAACATCATGCCAAGGAATGAAAAGGCAGCCCCGATCCCCAGCATCGGCAGTTTTTCCTTTGGAAGTTCTTCCTTGACCTTTTTGACTGAAATAATCCATGCCGGCACCATGACCGCCGTCATGACTGCACAGGTTGCCGGGCTCAGGTAATTGTCTGGAATGTGCATACAGGGTCCCCCTTGTTGCGATATTGGTATTATTGTATCGACACATCCTGCCTGGCTGAAGCCCCGGCGGGGGATGGCGCGTCGCAAAGCTGCGGATAAAAAAACACCGGAGCCCCTTTCCCGGGTCCGGTGTCACTGTCGAATAGCCACGGATTCATCTGCATTCTGAATGCTCACAGATTCCTTCAGACTTCGCCGATAGTTTTGCGCAGGAATTGTCTCGTTCTCTCCTTCTGTGGATTGCGGAAGAATTCCTTTGCTGTGTTCTCCTCCACGATGCTTCCGCCTTCCATGAAGACGACGCGGTTGGCGACATTCTCCGCGAATTTCATCTCGTGAGTGACGACGACCATCGTCGTCCCCTCCTCAGCCAGATTCTTCATGACGGCCAGCACTTCTCCGGTGAGTTCCGGGTCAAGCGCCGACGTGGGCTCGTCAAACAGAACGACCCGCGGACTCGCGGCGATGGCGCGGGCAATGGCCACGCGCTGCTGCTGCCCGCCGGAGAGCTGTGCCGGATAGTAATCCGCCCGGTCCTCCATGCCGACTTTCTTAAGCATCTCGTGGGCGCGCTGCTGCGCCTGCGCCTTCGGAATACGGCGGGCTGTCACCAGCCCCTCCATCACGTTGGCAAGCGCCGTCTTGTTGGCGAACAGATTGAAATTCTGGAAGACGAATCCCATCTGCATGCGGAGCGTGTGAATCTCCTTCTTGCTGATGTGCGCGAAATCGTAATGGAATTCATCAAAATCGATAGTGCCGGAATCCGCCCTTTCCAGGAAACTGATGCAGCGAAGCAGCGTCGTTTTTCCGGAGCCGGATGGCCCGAGCACGGCGACCACCTCTCCTTTTTCAACCTTGAAGTCGATGCCCTTTAAAACGTGATTGTTTCCGAAGCTCTTGTAAACATTCTTCACTTCCAGCATCGTCACTTCTCCTCCCCGGCACTGCTGCTGTCAGCCGAAGCCATCTTGTTCTCCGGCGTGCGGTATACCATTTTCTTCTCAAGCCACTTCTGCAGGAATGTCAGAACCGTGCAGAAGATCAGGTAGATGGCAGCTGCCTCCAGATACAGGACGAACGGCTCGAATGTCCTGGCCGCGATCTGCTGCGCCTTCGTGAACAGCTCGATGACGGTGATGGAGGAGGCCAGCGATGTGTCCTTGACCATTCCGATCAGGCTGTTGAACAGCGGCGGAAATGCGATCGGGAATGCCTGCGGCAGGATGATGCGCCGCATCGTCTGGCCGTATGTCAGCCCCACCAGTTCAGCCGCCTCCGTCTGCCCCTTTGGCACCGCCAGTATGGCGGAGCGCAGAGTCTCGGCGTTATACGCGCCGCTGTTGAGCGCAAATGTGATCACAGCCGCCGGGAACGCATCGAGCACCACGCCCAGAGACGGAAGCCCGAAGAAAATGATGAACAGCTGAACGAGCAGCGGAGTCCCGCGGAAGAACCAGATATACACCAGTGCGAACTGCTTCAACACCGGAACATTGGCGATCTGCACCAGCGCCAGAAACAGCGCGATGAGAAGCCCCAGTGCAAAGCTTATGATCGTCAGAGGAATCGTCACCTTGATTCCCGGTATCAGAATCTGGAAAAATGACTGGGAGATGATCTCCACTACCCGCTCACTCATGATTTACTACCTCATTTCTTTTCTGGACTGATGCTCTCTCAGGATTCCTTCGGAGATGTATAGTCCGCGTTCAGATACTTCTCGCAGATCGCCGACAGAGTTCCGTCCGCGCGCATCGAATCAAGAGCCTGGTTCAGAGCATCCTTCAGCGCTGTCTGCCCTTTCTTGACCGGGATTGCAACGCGGTCCATCGCACCATTGATGTCACTTGGAATCTGCAGCGCGATCTTCAGGTCATACTGCGGGAATTTCTCCTGATAGGTCTTGAAAAGAATGTCATCGGCTGCGACGAAATCCGCCCGGCCGCTTGCCAGAAGGCTGAGTGCCTGCTCGGATGTGTCGACCGGAACGACCGTCGCGCCCCATGCCTCCCACTGCGGATTGAAGGCATTGGTCAGGGACGTCGCGACTTTTTTGCCCTTCAGGTCCTCGACGCTGCTGATATCACTGGAAGAGAGCGTCACGACATACCGGTAGATGTACAGATACGGATCGGTGAAATCGTACTTCTCCTCGCGCTCGTCCGAGATCGACACGTCACTGATGACTTCGTCGATGCGGCCGGTGTCCATGGACGCAAGAAGGGAATCCCAGTCCGTCTCCGTGAATTCGACATCAACGCCCATTCTCTTGCCGATCTCCCTGGCGATATCCACATCCAGTCCGACAAGATCGCCGTTCTCGTCATGATAATTGTACGGCTGATACGTGCCTTCCACGCCGACCTTCATGACACCGGCCGCTTTGATGGCCGCAAGCTGGTCACCTCCGTCTGAGGTTCCGCTACTTCCGGCTGTCGTCGTGCCTGTCGAAGAAGCCGAAGTGCTGCCTGAGGCTGCCTGGCTGCTGCCTGACCCGGACGTGCTGCCGCATCCCGCGAGGGCTCCCGCCATCAGGATCGCCGCTGCTGCCCCTGCAAGAAATCTTTTCCTCATATCCTCTCCTCCTTCTCTGACTTACTCAATGTCCATTACAGACTCGAATGTGTTGTCGGCTTCTGTGATTGAAGCCATTCCCACCAGCACGATGATCTGCTCATCGGTGAACTGTTCCTTGAGCCGCTTCTGAAGGTCTTTCCCGACGCTGTGGATATCTCTCGCGACCGCCGCGCCCAGGTCCCAGACAACTCTGTCCTTCGTGTCAAACTTTCTGGCGAAGTCCGGGTCGTTCTTGATGTCGATGTCATAGCGGTCCTTCAGAAGCTTTGCATAGGCATTGGTGCAGATGACCGAGTGATTGTTGAAGGACACGGACGCCTCGATGATGTCCGCATATCGTCCTCCCACCTTTTTCTTGACTTCCTCGTCCATGTCCCACGCGTTGAGTTCCACACATCGGAACACGGTCGGGTTGTTCAGCTCCACGACAGTCTTGTGGGAGCAGTTGTTCAGATCGATCTGATACTGATCGATGATTTTCTTTGCCTCTTCACCGGCTGTCTCTTCCGTGATCGGCTTAATCCATGTTGCCATCTTTCTTCTCCTTCCGGTCAGACGTCCACCCGGAGCGCATCGTTGACGTAATTGTTGGCCACCATCATGGCGCCCATGGCGACAAGCACCACCATAATCTCATCGGCCTTTTCCTCTGTGACCGGCTCTCCGTCCTTCCCGCCGTTGTGTATGAAATCTTCTTTCAGAGCCTTGAACTCATCATCCGTGATGCTCTTCGGGTCGTGTCCCATCTTCTGCGCAAACTGCATCAGCATCTCCTGACGCTTCGTGAGGTGGTACGTCTTCGGATCCAGTCCGTACTTCTGACGCAGAAGTTTCGAGAAATATGTCGTGCAGACCACGCACTCGTTGGACACCGAAATCGCATATTCATACAGATCACCGTCCAGACTGCCGATCAGACGCTGCAGATCATCATCCAGATTATACGACCCGGCCTCGACTGCATTGAACGCGCTGACATTATGCAGCAGTGTCAGCTTCTCATTCGTGAGTTTTCTGCCCTGAGCGATATGCGCCCGGATCACAGCCTTTACGGCTTCCGGAGCATTCTGCGGATCAATTTTTGATACCCGTGCCAAGCTCTGCCTCCTCTCGTGAGATCCCGGCAAGTGGGGCGGCCGGGCTCTTTTTGTTTTCATACTATTCCAGTATGATAACAGGTGTTATGGGGGAAAGCAAGCATTTTCCTGCACAATTCAGAGTAAATTAATAGGGTATAGTCAGCATAATAGACTATATGAATCAGAAAGGAAAGAACTTTTCTTCCGGATCTTAAAAAAGCAGCACAGAGTCCTGTCTGCGCTGCTTTCTTCCGGTTGTACTCCGTGCACCAGAGCCTTATTCTTTTAGCATTCCTGTGCGAAGATTTCCTTTTCTGACCGCTCGTGTCACTTTCCGAGAACAATCGTCACGAAGCTCGCCGGCCGCAGCATCGTCGTCAGGACTCCAGCATCCAACACCGCGTCGCTTCGCTTCATCGGTTTCACCACCTCGCCTGCCTCTGAGTTAACCGCCTTCAGATCGTCACTCTCGAGTGCCTCAAAGTCGAGGACCCGATAACCTTCGAACCCGCGGATGTCGGCTGTGAATTCAACCGGATCCTGCACACAGCGGTTGGCGGCAAAGATGACCAGCCTGTCTTCTTCCTCATTCATGACAGCGACCGCTTCGACATCACTCACATGATCGTGCCGGCTGGTCGGATGGTCATCCCCCTTGAGAACCGGGACAAGAGCCGTACCGCGGCCGTAGTGCGATACAAGCCAGAACGGCCAGAAGATGGTCTGTCTCCAGGCCTTTCCGTCGTCTTCCGTCATGATCGGGGCGATGACGTTGACGAGCTGCGCAAGGCACGCGATCTTCACCCGGTCCGCGTGCTGCAGGAACTTGATGAGCGCCAGTCCGTCCATGATGGCGTCCTCAAACGTGTAGATGTCCTCGAGAAGATGCGGATGCCGTCTCCAGGGCTGTTCTTCCATCGCCTTGTCATCGGCTGCATTGGAGTGATACCAGACATTCCACTCGTCAAATGACAGATTGACCGTCTTTTTCGAATTTTTCTCTGCCTTGACCGCGTCACAGATCGAAATAACGGAGTGCAGGAAGTCATCCAGATCATCACTTCCGGCGAAGAAATCCTCCGTATCCCCCGCCCGGTTGCTCCAGTACTGATGCAGGGAGACATAGTCCACGTAATCGTACGCTTCGTTCAGGACCTGATATTCCCACTTTCCGAATGTCGGCATCGTCCGGCTCGCCGATCCGCAGACGACCGTCTGAATGGAATGATCCATGGTCTTCATGGCTTTCGCCGTCTCCGCCGCCAGCCGGCCGTATTCCTTTGCCTCCTTGTGCCCCATCTGCCACGGGCCGTCCATCTCATTGCCGAGGCACCAGAGCTTGATGCCATACGGCTTCTCGTCGCCGTGCCTGCGCCGCAGGTCAGCCCAGTAGCTCTCCGTATCCATATTGCAGTACTCTAGAAGTGCCAGGGCTTCCTCGGTGCCCCGTGTCCCCAGATTCACGGCCATCATGATATCCGTTCCGGCTTTCGCGGACCATTTGGAGAATTCGTTGATGCCGAACGTATTCGGCTCATAGGTGCGCCAGGCAAGGTCGAGCATCGGCTTCCGGTTCTCCTTCGGCCCGACCGAGTCCTCCCAGCGGAAGTTCGATACAAAGTTGCCGCCCGGATACCGCACCTGCGTCACGCCCAGATCCTTCACCAGATCAATGACATCCCTTCTAAACCCCTGCTCGTCTGCGGACGGATGCCCCGGCTGATAGATGCCGTTGTACACAGCTCTGCCGAGATGCTCGATAAATGAGCTGTACACTCTTTTGTCGATCTCTCCGATCTGAAAATCCCGGTCGACGATCAGTTTTGTCTTTCTTGCCATATTCCTTTCCCTTTCCCGGGGCGCAGGATAATCCTGTCCCCTCTGTTTTCACGCAGACGTCTCAGAAACAGTCCAGATCTCTTCCGTTCACGACCGGCCCGTCATAGCCCGCATCCCGTATTTCCTGTATTATCCTATCACAGCGCCGGTTCATTTCACATGAAAGATTTATGGAATTATCCTGTATATTCATATGGTAGATTCGGTGATACGTGACCAGAAGCTTCGGTCTTGCCATGGCGGCGACTTTCGCCAGGTCGGTGCTCAGCGTGTGGACTTCCCGGTGATATTTCTGCCACTTCGGGGAGCGGGATGAAAGGCCTCCCGCATACTCGACCTCGTGGAGCAGAATATCGGCTCCCTTCGCCTTTTCAGCCACGATATCAAGCGGGCACGTGTCGCCCGTGATCACGATCGACCTGTCCGGCGTCACAAATTTATACCCGTAGCAGACAAGCGTCCCGTGACTGACCGGAAACGCCTCGACACTGACTCTGTCGTCCCGGTAGATGATTCCGGGGCTTGCGATCTCCGTCACCTCCGTTTTGTACCCGGTCTCATTGGCCTTCTCAAATCCGTTGATCCGGAAGCCGATGTCCACCGAGTAGGCTTGCGTGACAAGCCGCGCCATGTCCGCAAGTCCCTTCGGCCCGAAGAGCTTCAGGCTTTCGCGCCGCTCCAGTACCCAGGGTGTGAAAATGAGATCCGGCAGCCCGACCGTGTGATCCGTGTGCAGATGCGTGCAGAACGCGATCCGCAGAAGATCCGGCCGCAGCGCATCGATCCCGTTAAAATACGCCTTAGAAGCCTGGCGCACGACGCCCGGCCCGAAATCAACCAGATAGGCTCTGTCACCCACAACTACGGCTGAAGCCGGTCCCGACGCATTCGGACAGGCGTTCGGTGTCCCGGTCCCCAGAAGAACAAGTTTGGTCTGTGTCATCGGTCATCCTTCCTCCGTGTTCTCTTTCTGCTCTTTCTCGTATTGATCCGGCGGGAGATGCCGGATGGAGATGCCGGTGAAGCCGTAGAAGCAGCTGAGCAGCGGCGTCAGGTAGATGAGGAACAGATACGGCGCAAAGGCAGCCCAGGCAACGCCGAGGGTCCCTGCCATGTAAACGCTGTAGCCGTGCCAGGGGATCATCGGCCCGATCAGGGTCCCGGAATCCTCCAGACAGCGTGAGAGGATCTCCGGCGCCACGCCGCGCTCTTTAAACTTTGGCGCCATCATGCGACCGGTGAGAACATGCGCCATCGGCTGGGAGCAGCTCACCGCGGACGTCACGTATCCGACGAGAAGAGTTGACAGAATCAGGCTTCCGTCGCTCTTTATCCGCTTCGTGATGACCTTCAGCACGTTGTCGAGAACGCCCAGTTCATCGAGCATTCCGCCCATGCCCACAGCAAAGCAGATGATCGCGACATACTGCAGCATGCTGCTCATGCCGCCGCGGTTCAGGATGGACTTCAGGACCGGCGCTTCAATCTTCGTCGTGTAGCCGCTGTAGGCGGTCCGAAGAATGGACGCGAGCGGAATGTCCTGATAGAACCGGGACACCAGGCCGGCTGCGGCCGATGAGAGGCCGAGGGCTGGAATGGCGTCAACTCTCAGAATGAGCAGGACGATGATTGCGGCAGCCGGGATGAGTGTGACGATTCCAAGGCGGTACTCTCCGGAGAGCGCAGCGACGTACTCCGACACATCCGCTGCCTGATAGCTTCCGCCTGTCACCTGCATCCCCAGAACCGTGAAAATCACCAGCGTGATGGCAAATGTCGGAAGCGTCGTCCAGAGCATCGAGCGCACGTGTTTTGACACCTTCGTGCCGGCGACCGCCGCCGCCAGATTCGTGGTGTCTGAGAGCGGACTCAGCTTGTCACCGAACATCGAACCGCAGATCACGGCGCCCGCCACCATGCCGGGATTGATCCCCATGGCATTGCCGATGGCCATCATCGCCACGCCGGCGCTTCCCACCGACCCGTAGGAGGTGCCGGTGACGACACTGAGCAGTGCGCAGAAAAGAAGTGCAACGGGCAGGAGAAACCGTGGATTCACAGCCCGAAGTCCGAAGGCGATGATTGTCGCAATCGTGCCGCTCTGCAGCCAGGTGCCGATCATCACACCGATGGCCATCAGCAGACAGAGTACCGGCACGACGACGCGGACGGCGTCATACCCTTTTTTCGCAACCTGTCCGTACGGGATCCGCAGGATCTGACAGAAAAACCAGATGATGATCCAGCTCATGAACAGACCGATCATCGGTCCGCCCGTCTTCAGCCGGATGCAGATGGCAACAGCGGCGATGATGCAGACAAGAAGAAGGACCGACTGGATCCCGTTTAACTTCCTGTCCGGCTTTGTCTTTTGTTTCTCTTTCATACTATACCCTCATTTCATTTGTTGAAAGCGTCACGCTTCAACGTGATGAATCCAATTATAACGGAAATGCAGAGGGTATGCCAACATTAGTTAGATTTCATCTCTCACCCGCCGCAAAAAAAGCACCGGCGCTTCTTCCCATCGCGGGAATGCGCCGGTGCCTCCTGTTCATTGCTTCGTGACCTGTTCAAAGCCTGTCAGTCCACATATTTTTTCAGGGTTGCTCTCACAGCCCCCACTCCCGCGATCTCCTGGCGGAAGAAATCCACAACCTTGTCGGCAAGACCGATCTCCTCAAGATCAACGCCGAAGATCTGCCTGTTGGTAAGAAGCGGAAGAAGTGCCTTCTTCGTGTCTTCAGCCGACGGAACCGTGCCGAGCGCAAATCCGCTGACGAACTTCTGCGCGTCCTCAAGGAGCGGATCCGGCGACGGCTCGAACGCCTTTCCCTCGTCATCGACAGCCATCAGATACCGCAGCCAGCCTGCGTGAACCAGCGGGATCATGGTCAGGCTCTTCGGATCTCTGTCCGGATCGGCGATGTAGGACTTGATAGTCTCACCGTAGCGGATCGCAAGCTTCTGCGATGTATCCGTCGCGATTCTCTGCGGGGTGTCCGGCATGAACGGATTCGGAACCCGAACCTTGAGCACCGTGTCGATGAACTCCTTCGGATTCAGAACGCCCGGATCCTTCACAACCGGAAGTCCTTCCTTGTAGCCGAGGATGTCAACCAGGTTCACGAGTTCTTTGTCCTTCATCTCGTCGGAGATCTTCGTGAATCCAAGCAGGCACCCGTATACTGCCAGCGCCGTGTGCAGCGGGTTCAGGCAGGTCGTGACTTTCATGCGCTC
>DGVL01000107.1 GCA_002394965.1 Lachnospira sp. UBA4285 | reverse complement strand
GGTCTCGTCGACCGCATCTTCACGCGCGTAGGCGCGAGCGATGACCTGGCGAGCGGTCAGAGTACCTTCATGGTCGAGATGAGTGAGGTCGCCAATATCCTGAATAATGCCACGCCCGACAGTCTGCTCATCCTGGACGAAATCGGCCGCGGCACATCGACGTATGACGGACTCGGGATCGCCTGGGCGGTAGTGGAGTACATCGCCACGAACCGGAAACTCGGGAGCAGAACACTGTTTGCGACACATTATCACGAACTGACGGAGCTTGAGGGTAAGATCCCGGGTGTGAAGAACTACTGCATCGCGGTCAAGGAACACGGTGAGAATATCGTGTTCCTGCGGAGAATCGTGCGCGGAGGGGCCGACAAGAGCTACGGCGTTCAGGTGGCAAGGCTCGCAGGGGTTCCCAAGCCTGTGCTGACAAGAGCCGCAGAGCTTGTCGAAGAGCTGTCCGGAGCCGACATCTCGCAGAATGCGTCCAGAATCGCGGAGGCCGGTGCCTCCTTCCGCAGTGCCAGAAAGCAGAAAGAGGCGCCGAAGGACTATCCGGACGAGCAGATGTCTTTGTTTGAGAAACCCGAGAGCCATCGGGAAGAAGACGCCAGGGGACTGGTGCAGGAGATCCGGAATCTTGACATTACACACATGACGCCGCTTGACGCGCTGAACAAGCTGTTTGAGCTTCAGGGAAAGGCAGGACGCTTGTCATGAGTATTCACGTACTGGACGAAAATACGATTAATCAGATCGCCGCGGGTGAAGTGATCGAGCGTCCCAGCTCGGTGGTCAAGGAACTCGCGGAGAATGCCATCGATGCGAATGCCACGGCCATCACGGTCGAAATCCGGGACGGCGGTATTTCGTATATCCGGGTCTCTGACAACGGAAGCGGCATCGCCAAGGAGGATATCCGACTCGCCTTTGTCGCGCACGCAACTTCCAAGATCCGTGACGCGGAGGATCTGATCGGCGTCACGAGTCTGGGATTCCGCGGTGAGGCGCTCTCATCCATCGCGGCCGTGGCACAGGTCGAGGTGAACACCCGGCAGAGAGACTCGGAAAGTGGGATCACCTACCGGATAGAAGGCGGAAAAGAGACAGATCTGACGGATGCCGGTGTCCCGGTGGGGACTACATTCATCATTCGGAATCTTTTCTTTAATACACCGGTCAGAAGGCGGTTCCTGAAGTCGGCGGCGACGGAAGGAGCCTATGTGGGAGCACTTCTTGAGCGCATGGCACTGTCTCATCCCGACATCTCGTTCCGGTTTCTGAACAACGGGCGGCTGAAGCTGGCAACCAGCGGCAACACCAATCTGAAGGATATCATCTACAGCATCTACGGGCGCGACGTGGCGTCCAATCTGCTGCCGGTGCACGCGCACACGCAGGGGGCAGAGCTTACCGGCTTCATCGGAAAGCCGTCGGTCTCACGCGGCAGCCGTACGGCCGAGAATTACTTTGTCAACGGCCGGTTCATAAAGTCGCCGTCGATCACCAAGGGCATCGAGGAGGCGTACAAGGGCTATATAATGCTTCACAGCTTTCCGTTTACCGCGCTGATGCTGACGATGAATGCGACGATGACCGACGTGAATGTCCACCCTCAGAAGCGGGAGCTGCGCTTTACAAATGAAGCACTCGTGTATTCCTTTGTGCTGCAAGGAGTCCGCGCTGCGCTTGACGGCCGCGATCTGATCCCGCAGATAGCGCCGGGAGAGGCTGGAAAGGGTGTGGCTGCGGCAGAAGAGGCAGAGCAAAAGGAAGCTGTATGCAGGGCAGCCGCGAGGGACGACGTCCCGGAATTTCCGCTGTTCTCCAGTGCGGTAGCCGACAACCGGAGCCATTACGGGGCTTCTTTTCTTCAAAAGCCTGAGATACCTGCTGCGAAAGAAACAGACAGAAATCAGGAAGAGCTTTCGGCAGAAGCAGAAAAAGAAGAGAAGATAAAGGAAAAAGAAGAGAAAGAGAAAACAGAGAGAATAGAAGCGGCTTACCGGGCAGCCGGATCTTTTCCGGAAGAACAGGAAAAGAAAGAAAAATCCGGCGAACCGGATGCGAATGAGCCGGAGAAATCCAGGACACCTGAGCAGATGGAGCTTCTTCCGGAAGCGGAAAAGGAAATTCCGTACCGGATTGTCGGACAGTTCTTCGGAACCTACTGGCTGATCGAGCACGGTGATGAGGTCTTTTTCATGGATCAGCACGCCGCTCATGAGAAGGTGCTGTTTGAGCGCTTCATGCGGCAATACCGTGCCCGCAAGATCGACTCGCAGATGATTCTGCCGGTGGTAATCGAGACGGACGCGGCGCAGGAGATGACACTGAAAGAACATATGGATTCTTTCAGAGCTCTCGGGTACGAAATCGAGGAGTTCGGAGAAGGGACGTATCGTCTGACGGGGATTCCGGCCGGACTTCCCCAGACCGATTACCGCGCGCTGTTTCTTGATCTTCTGGACAATCTGAGCAGCGGCGGCGGTACGGATCTCATCACCGAAAAGATAGCCTCGATGTCCTGCAAGGCCGCTGTCAAGGGCAACAGCCGCCTGTCATTTCAGGAAGCCGACGCGCTGGTGCAGGAGCTCATGAAGGCGGAGAATCCGTACAACTGCCCGCACGGCCGCCCGACGCTCATCCGTATGACCAGGTACGAATTCGACCGGAAATTCCGGCGGATCGTCTGAGAGGTGGCCGGATGCAGACAGACGAGGGAACACGGCAGAAAGCGGTTGTGATCGCAGGTCCTACGGCTTCCGGGAAGAGCAGCTGCGCGGTTGCGCTGTGCAGGATGACTGGCGGCGCGGTGCTTTCCATGGACTCAATGCAGATCTACCGGCACATGGATATCGGAACCGCCAAAGTGACGAAGGAGGAAATGCAGGGGGTCAGGCATTATCTGATCGACATTCTGAATCCGGATGAAAACTGCAGCATCTCTGACTTTCAGGCTGCGGCGGATGCTGCGCTTGCCGAATGCAGAAAAAACGGCGTCCTCCCGGTTCTTGCCGGCGGCACCGGGTTTTATCTTCATGCGGTTGTCTACGGCAATGATTTCGGCAGGGACACAGGGGCCGACCGAACACTGCGGGACAGGCTGCAGACAATTGCCATGGAGCAGGGTGCTGAAGCCCTGCATCATCGGCTCGAAGCAGTGGACCCGGAGGCCGCCGCTTCGATCCACCCGAACAATGTAAAACGGGTGATACGGGCGCTTGAGTATTACGAGGAGACGGGAAGGCCAATCTCGGCACACAACCTGGAAGAGAAGAGAAGAATGCCGCGCCTTGACTTCGCCGGATTCCTCCTTCAGGAGGACAGAGCCAGGTTATACGAAAGAATCAACCGGCGGGTCGACATGATGCGGGAGGCGGGACTCACGGAGGAGGTGCGAGGTCTGCTCTCCGCGGGAATCATGCCAGGCGCGACATCACTCCAGGCCATCGGATACAAGGAGATTGTCCAGTATCTTGAAGGAAAGTGCACAGAGGACGAGGCATACGAGGCGATCCGGACAGGCAGTCGGCACTACGCGAAACGGCAGAACACGTGGTTTAAGCGAGAGGCAGGACTTGAGAGGATCGATATTGACGCGTTTGACTGTGATCCGGAGAAAATTGCCGGGTACATGCTTCAACGAATAAAGGAAAAAGGAATTCTGACATAAATGGGTACGACAACAGAGGAACTTTACGAAAAGAGCTTTGGCATCAGCCGGGAAGTGACAGACTTCAGCCGGAAAGTGCTGAAAGAACTCGCTGATGATTTCCGCAGGATCGACGATGACGCCGAGTACAACCAGGCGTGCGTCGTAGCCGCAATGCAGAAGGAAGGCGTTGCGGAGATGCATCTGTCCGGAACGACCGGATACGGATACAACGACGAGGGCAGGGACACGCTCGAGAGAGTCTATGCGGATATTTTTCACACGGAGGACGCTCTTGTACGCCCGCAGATCGTGTGCGGGACGCAGGCGCTCAACATCGCTCTTCAGGCGAACCTGCGGTCCGGCGACGAGATGCTCTCCCCGGTCGGAAAGCCGTATGACACGATGGATGAGATCATCGGTCTGCGTCCCTGCCCGGGAAGTCTCGCCGATCACGGCGTGACATATGAGCAGGTGGACTTGAAGGAAGACGGAAGTTTTGACTATGACGGTATTCGCGAGGCGATTCATCCCCGCACGAAGCTTGTCGAGATTCAGCGCTCCAAGGGCTATTCCTCGCGCCCATCCTTCACTGTGCAGCAGGTGGCGGAGCTTATCCGGTTTATAAAATCCATCCGCAGTGACATCCTATGCATGGTCGACAACTGTTACTGCGAATTCGTCGGGAGAGAGCAGATCGGGGATTTTGGCGCCGACATGGTCGTCGGATCGCTCATCAAGAATCCGGGCGGAGGACTCTCTCCGTGCGGCGGGTACATCGCCGGCACGAAACAGTGTGTCGAGGCCGCTTCGTATCAGCTTTATTCGCCGGGACTCGGGCGCGAAGTCGGCCCGACAATGGACATGAACAAACTGTTTTATCAGGGGATCTTTCTGGCTCCGGTCATCACGGCGGGCGCGCTCAAAGGCGCTGTCTTTGCCGCAAAGGCATATGAAAAGCTCGGGTTTTCCTGTTTCCCGGCTTCCACAGAAAGCCGCGCGGACATTGTCGAGGCCATTGAGCTGAAGAGCCCGGAGGCTATGATCGCGTTCTGCACTGCTATTCAGGCAGCTGCGCCGGTCGACAGCATGGCCGCTCCGGAGCCGTGGGACATGCCGGGGTATGACGACCCGGTCATCATGGCGGCGGGAGCATTCGTCCAGGGATCTTCGATCGAGCTGTCCGCCGACGGGCCGATCCGCCCGCCCTACACGGTCTACCTGCAGGGCGGCCTGACGTGGGAGCATGCGAAACTCGGTGTGCTGATGAGTATCCAGAGGCTGAAGGATAAAGGAATCATCCGGCTATAATAAGAGAAGCGGCTATTCACACCGCTGCATTTTCGTGAAGTTTCAGACTGGTCCTGTCCGATGGTTTTAGTATCGGGCAGGACTTGTGTTATAATAAACTAGCTGTCTGTCCTTTCTCATATGCAGAGGAGGGATGAGCTCACATGATCAGAAGTGTGAAAAAAGAAGTGCAGGCGGTCAGCTGCGGGGACATGCGGCCGTACGAGAAAGTTGAGGCGGTGGGAGCGGAGGCTCTGACGGACCGCGAGCTTCTTGCGGTGATTCTGCGGACCGGCACCAGTGGCATGAATGTGGAGGAGCTGGCCGGCAACGTGCTGGCGGCGTCCGGCGGCGCGGGCCTGCTCGGACTCAGGCACATGAGAATGCAGGATTTCATGGGAATCCGCGGCATCGGCAGGGTTAAAGCGATCCAGCTTACATGCGTATGCGAGGTCGCCAGGCGTATGCACAAGCAGAGCGCTGAGAAGCGGCTTGACTTCTCGGCGCCCTCTGCCATAGCAGACTACTATATGGAAGATCTGCGCCATCTTGAGACGGAG
The DNA here is from genome assembly GCA_002394965.1 of Lachnospira sp. UBA4285. Classification (GTDB taxonomy): domain Bacteria; phylum Bacillota; class Clostridia; order Lachnospirales; family Lachnospiraceae; genus UBA4285. The sequence continues at coordinate 14,256 of DGVL01000107.1, read as the reverse complement.
CGCCTCATGGCAGTCATGCTGGACAACCGCTGCCGTCGGATATGCGATGAGGTTCTGACGATCGGCACCGTGAACGCGTCACTGATCTCGGTGCGCGAAGTTCTGATAAGCGCCGTGCGCTGCGGTGCGGTCAGCTTTGTTGTGCTTCACAATCATCCGAGCGGGGATCCGAGTCCGAGTCCGCAGGACATATCGGTGACCGGAAAGCTGAAGCGGGCGGGGGAGATCATTGGAATCCCACTGACAGACCACATCATCATCGGTGACAGGTGCTACTTCAGTTTTATCGAGAGCGGCTGTCTTGCAAATACAAAGAAAGAGTGAACTTGTTTTGACATCTCGAATATACGGGCTTGATATAGGAACGGATTATTTCCGGATGTGCTCGATGAACCGGATATTGAACGAGCGCTGCTGCATCGCCCTGGAGAACAGGACCGATGTGCGCGCGACAGGCGATGAGGCGTATGACATGGCGGAGAAGGCCCCTGCCAGTATCCGCGTCTCCTTTCCGGTGAAAGACGGTGTGATCGCGGGGCTTGCCGACATGCAGCTTCTGCTGGCACAGATGTACCGGAAGATCAATGACGGCAGGCGGGTGAACGGCGCGAGCTTCTGTATCTCCGTGCCGACTGATATCAGCGGCGTGCAGCGCCGGGCGTTTACCGATGTCATCTACCGGGCGGACTTGAGGGAGAAAAATGTCAGCATTGTCGACATGCCGGTGGCCTGTGCCATCGGGGCGGGGGTGGACATATTCTCGAAGACGCCTTCCATGATCGTCAATATCGGTGGTTCCCGCACCGGAATCGCCGTGATGTCGGAGGGTGGCATTGCGGCCTACTCTGCCGTGCCGGTCGGAGGAGACCTTTTTGACGAGAAGATCGTGCAGGCAGTCCGCCGGTCGTACAACCTCCTGATCGGGCACAAGACGGCGGAAAACCTCAAGAAACAGATCGGCAGCGCACTGCCGGGAAGTCCTCAGGTGAGCGTATCGGCGTTCGGGCGAAGTGTCCTTTCCGGACTGCCGACCCGAAGTACGGTGACGGCAGACATCATCTGCGGGGCATACGCGTCGGATTTAGAGCTGATATCCGGTGCTATTCTCTCTACACTGGAGAAGACACCATCGGTTGTGGCTGAGCAGATACGGGAAAATGGATTCTATATAACCGGCGGAACCGCGCTGATGCGCAACATACGCCCGTTTCTCACGAAAGCGACGGGTATCCCCTGCGCCATCGCCTCCAATCCTTCGGAGGCCGCCATCCGCGGAATCATCGCGATCCTGGGGGACCGCAGGATGGCAGGACTTGTCCGCAGGCCGGAAAACGAGCTTTTCTGACGCATCATGCGGATTTTGAGGAATGAATATGAAGCAGCGACTGAAAGCATTCTTTACACCGGTCAGGATTTTTGCGCTCACACTGTTTGCCTGTATAATCCTGGCTCTGATTTCCATTTTCAGTGACACAGTTTCGCAGGCACTGCGCACGGGTCTGGACACGGTCATCGTCCCGATGCAGAAGGGCATTAACAGCCTGGGCGGGGTCTTCTATGACCATGCTGTGAATCTGGCAACGCGGGAGGAACTGGAGCAGCAGGTCACAGATCTCACCGGCAGGATAGAGGACTTGCAGGAGGAGAATCAGCGGCTCGCGCAGGATGCCTATGAACTCTCACGGCTCCGCAGGCTGTATGCACTGGATGAGCAGTATGCGTCCTGGCCAAAGACGGCTGCGCGCGTCATCGGCAGCGGTTCGGACAACTGGGATATGGAATTCACAATCGACAAGGGCTCCAATGACGGCATGCGTGTGGATATGAATGTCATAGCCGGCAACGGTCTTGTCGGTATTATCACCGAAGTTTACCCGAACCGCTCCATTGTTCGCTCCATCATCGAGGACAACTCCTATGTGTCCGGCATGCTTTCCAGTACCGGGCAGATCTGCTCGGTTCAGGGCGACATCACACTGATGGAAAGTGGTCAGATACGCGTCACGGACTTCAGCGCGGACACGGATGTAAAGGCCGGCGATGAGATTGTGACGTCGAACATCTCGGACAAGTACCTGCAGGGTATCCTGATTGGAACAGTGCGCGATATATCTGCCGACGGCAGCCAGATCACCAAGTCAGGAACGATAACACCCGCCGCCGACTTTGAGAATCTGCAGGAAGTTCTGGTCATCACGACGACCAAGGCCGATCTGACAGGGGATGGCTCATGAAATACAGACTGTACCAGATTGTGCTTATTTTTGTGTTTTTCATAGTTCAGACCGTGTTTGTACCGTTCATCCGGGTGAGTGGCAACGGCCCGGAACTGCTTCTGCTGCTCCCGGTGTTCTTCGGATTCTTCGGCGGGCCGGTGAACGGAATCTTCGTCGGTGTTCTGGCGGGCATTCTGGCCGATGTGTACGGCGGGACGCTGCTGGGGACCAGTGCGTTTCTTTTTGTGTGCTTCGGTTACATGAGCGGAAAGCTCCTGGAGAATGTCGAGCAGGAAGAGTTTTTCTTCCCGATGATGCTGACGGTGCTGTCAGCGTTTCTGTATGAATGTGCGATGTGGTTCGTGCTCTTTGTTCTGCATAACCGCATAGACGCTGGATTTTTCTTTACGAGGAAGATTCTGCCGATAAGCCTGTATACGCTTGCGGCTGGTATTGCCCTGTATTTCCCGGTGCGCTGCCTTGACCGGAAGATGCGGGCCGCAGCCGGAAGAGGAGGAAAGAGAAATGAAAAGCATCTTTCATGAAATCGCTGTCACGATCCGCAATGTCTTCCGGCAGCGCCTTTTCCCTGTCCTGCTTGTCCTGACCATCCTCTTTTGCGTGCTCGCCAAGCGGGTCTTTGCTCTGCAGATCCTCAGCTCAGACCAGTACACCAGCGGTCTGGCCAGTTCCATCGAGAAGACAATGACGACGCAGGCCACCCGGGGCCGGATTTTTGACCGCAACGGGGTGCTTCTGGCGTATGACGATCTTTCCTATGCCGTTGTCATCTCAGATTCGGGTTACTATTCGACGACCGAAGAGAAGAACGCAAAGATCAACAGCGGTATCGACCGAGCCCTCGCCATCATCGAGAAGAACGGCGATTCCTACCGCCAGGACTTTGACATGACTTACAACGAGGAGACCGGTGAGTATGAGTTCCTTGACACCGGCCGCACCCAGCTCGGATTCCTGCGTGATGTATTTGGTCTTTCTTCTATCAGTGAACTCACGCAGCAGCAGCAGAGCGCGACGCCGGAAGATGTCATTACATATCTCTGTGACAAATACGCGGTGGACCGCGACGCACAGCCGCCGGCCTACATGCTGGAACTTTTCTATCTGCGGATCCAGATGGACGCGAACTCTTACAGCCGCTACACGACATTCACCATTGCGACGGACATCAGCGATGAGACGATGGCTGCGATTCGTGAGAATGCTGATGATCTTGCCGGCATCGTTATTGACACCAGAACGGTCCGCCGCTACAATGACGCGAAGTATTTCTCGTCGATCATCGGGTACACGGGGACGATTTCCTCGTCTCAGCTTGAGGAACTGAACGCGCAGGGCGGTTCCTACGACAGCAACGATATGGTCGGAAAGACAGGGATTGAGTCAGCCATGGAGACAGAGCTTGCCGGCACAAAGGGCACGCGCGATGTCTATGTGGACCGGTACGGCCGCATCACGGAAATTCAGAGTGAGACGGATTCGATGGCAGGTCATGATATCTATCTTACCATCGATGCAAACTATCAGAAGGCGCTCTATGACTTTATCGAAGAGGAACTGGTGCGTCTCATCAAATCAAAGCTTATCGCATCCGGAGAACAGCAGATCTATTCGCAGGACACCGGAATTCTGTCTGACTACATGATCCGAATGAGTGATGTCGGGTATGCCTGCATCGACAACGGTCTGGTATCCCTGAAAGGAATCGAGTCGGAGGCGACGCAGACCGAGGCGGCTGTGAACGAGGTGTATCAGGCCAGGCGTCAGTCGGTCAATGCCTGGATCCAGGAAGAGCTGACCGGGAGCGGAACGGCTTACAGTGATCTTCCGGAGGAATACCGGAATTATATCTGGTATATTTTCCAGATGCTTGAGACCAATGGCATCATCAGCACCGATAAGATCGACACAAGCGATGAGATATACACGACGTTCACGGACGGAGGTGCCATATCATTCCGGGATTTTCTCGAGCACGCTGTCGCGCAGAACTGGGTTTCCATGGATTCTCTGACGGACAGCCGCTACCTGAGTCTTGAAGAGGCATTTTCCATTCTGACTGACTATATCACGGCGGAGCTTTCTTCAGACAGAGGTTTCACGGAGATGGTCTACAAGTACCTCTTCGAGAACGGATCCCTCACGGCAAGACAGATGTTCATGCTGCTGTATGAACAGGGATATCTGCAGGACACAGACGGATACTACAGTCAGCTGGCCAGTGGTGCTATTAATCCGCTCGACTATTTTGAAACGGCGCTCACCCGCCGGATTATCACGCCGGGGGAGATCGGTCTTATCGTTTGCTCGGGTTCGGCGACGGTCGTGGATCCTTCAAATGGGCAGCTGCTTGCCCTGGTGTCGTATCCGGGATATGACAACAACCGCCTGAGCGGAACCATTGACAGCAGTTATTACACGCAGACCAACCTGAACAATTCAAAGCCGATGTACAACTGGGCGACCCAGTCCCAGACGGCGCCGGGTTCCTGCTTCAAGATTGTCACGGCTGTGAGCGCGCTGATGAACGGAATCGTAACGCCGGATACGGAGATCTACTGCTCCGGTCTTTTCACGGAAGTTACGCCGAATCCGCACTGCTGGATCTATCCGGGCGAACACGGTGCCGAGAGTCTGTATGAGGCCATCCGTGACTCGTGCAACGTATACTTCAACACGCTGGGATATGATCTGGCAAAGAGTCAGGACGGCACGTACAACTCAACGTATGCGACGAATATCCTGAAATCCTATGCGCAGGCACTCGGTCTGGCATCGGATACCGGCATTGAGATTGCACAGGCAGATCCGCAGCCTTCCACGACGAATGCCGTCGCGTCCGCGATCGGACAGGGCAATGCGAGATTCAGCTGTCTCAACCTGGCGCGTTACGCGGCTACGATCGCCAGCCGCGGCACGAATTACAAGTCATCGCTGATTTATAAAATCACGGAGTACGGCGGGGACACAATCCGTACATTTACGCCGGAGGTCGAGTCGACCTTCACCATGGATTCGTCCTACTGGGACGCAATCTTCAAAGGTATGCGTCTGGTCAGCACCATGTACCAGCCTCTGAATAACCTGTATGATGCCGTTCAGATAGCCGGAAAGACAGGAACTGCGCAGGATGACCTGACCAAGCCGTCACACGCGAACTATATTTCATTTGCGCCCTATACGGACCCGGAAATAGCTCTCGCGGTCAACATACCGTTCGGATACGGTTCGATCAACGCGACGGCTGTTGCAGCGGATTTTTACCGGTATTATTACGGTCTGAACACAGAAGAGGAGATTCTGACTAATCCGTTGCTGAACGATTCGACAGCCGGACAGCAGCTCGTATCAAGCACAACGATGCTCTCGGAGTGACAGAGCAGAAGAGAGGAGGCGCGGGCATGACACAACGTATCGCCATTCTTTCCGGCAGGGGAGGCACCGGCAAGTCGCTTCTTACCTGCGGGATCGGAGAGGCTCTTGCAGACCTGGGAAAGACTGTCCTGCTAGTTGACGGCAGCCAGGGCCTGCGCAGCCTGGAGCTGTATATGGGAATTCAGGAAGGAATCCTGTATTCCGTTCCGGACCTCTCAGCCGGGAAGTGTTCTGTGGCGGATGTACTTGTACAAGACGAAGCCAGAACGAACCTGTGGCTTCTTCCGGCTTCTCAGAATCTGCCCACGGACCAGAACTTGAAGGAGAATTACGGGAAAGCACTCACAATCATCCAGGACGGCGGTGAGGATGTCCCGGCTTTTGACTTCATTCTCACGGACTGCGGCGGCAGTCTGGAATCTCAGCTGACGCTCGCTTCTCTATCTGACAGACCGGTACTGGTCGTAACGCCGGACCCCGCAGGCCTCAGGGCAGCGGACAAACTGCGAAAACTGACCGGAAAGGAGCCGGAGATGATCATCAACCGCTTCGACAGCCGGGATCTGGCCCGGCATATCCTGCCGTCTTTCCACGAACTGCAGGATATACTTCCGCTCTCGCCGCTGGGCATCTTCGAGGAGAATGACGGACTGCGTCAAGCTGTGCTTACAGGCGGCGATATCGCGCGCGAGATGCCGGAATTCAACAACACGGCAGAAAGAATTCTCGGCCAGAACGTGCCGTTCCCGCTGATGCCGGAGCAGGTGGACCGTGAGGCGCCGTCCGGGATGCCGCAGGTGCCGGAATCTTCCGGAAAGCGGGAATCCTTCTGGAACCGTATATTTAGCAGGGGAAAATAAATGTTTAAAAAATACGAATTGAAGTATTATAATTTCCGCCTTCTTCTGCTGGTCCTCATCACCTCTGTATATGGCGTGATTCTAATAAACACTGCGGACAGCAGTTATACGCTGCGGCAGATACTTGGTATAATAATCGGAAGCGTTGTTCTTGTCGCAGCATCGTTTATTGACTATCACCGGATCCTGAAGCTGTACTGGGTTCTGTACCTGGTTCTCACTGCACTTCTGACGCTGACACTGCTGTTCGGCCGCGTCTCGCACGGCGCAAAACGCTGGCTGGTGTTCGGTCCGTTTTCCCTGCAGGCATCCGAGATCGGGAAAGTTGTGCTGATTCTCTTCACCGTCCGGATGCTGACCATCTACCGGGAAAAGGTCGACAGCTGGAGCTTTCTGTTTCTGCTCTGGCTCATCCTGCTCATCCCGCTTGGGCTTACGCTGCGTGAACCGGACCTGTCCCAGACGATTCTGACGACGATGGTCCTGTTCACGGTGATCTTTACAGCGGGTGTGAGCTATAAGAAAATGGGACTGTTCTTTCTGATCGTAATTCCGCTGGCAGCCGGTCTGCTGTTTTACATTCAGCGGCCGGATCAGAAGCTTCTGGCGGATTACCAGAGAACCCGGATCATGGCCTTCATCGACCCGGAGAACTACGATGACAACGTGTATCAGCAGAAATATTCCGAGACAGCCATCGCGACCGGAGGCCTCTCCGGAAAGGGACTGAATAACGAGGATCCGTCATCTCTTCTGAATGCCGGATACATACCCGAGGCACACACGGATTTCATCTTTGCGGCTGCCGGAGAGGAACTGGGATTCGCCGGCTGCATATCGATCCTCGCTCTTCTGTCGGCGGTCACGGCGGAGTGCCTGTATGTCGGCTACCGGGCGCGCGACATGTCCGGCAGGCTGATTTGCACAGGAGTGGCCTGTTATATAGGATATCAGTCTTTCATCAACATCGGCGTCGTCACAGGAATTCTGCCGAATACCGGTCTGACGCTCCCGTTCTTCAGCTACGGGATGAGCTCAATTGTCACCCTGTTTCTTGCGGTCGGGATTGTACTGAATGTCAGCCTGCAGAGAAATATGGAGAAAGATGACGAGATAAATATTGAACATTTTCGGGGCTTCTCTTATTATCATCGGAGAGAGGACACGAACAGGCGAGGAGGTCTGGTATGAAAATTGCACTGATCGCACATGATTCAAAGAAAGAGCTTATGCAGAATTTCTGCATTGCATACCGGGATATTCTTGCGAAGAATGAGCTCTATGCGACCGGAACGACCGGAAGGCTCATCGAGAATGCAACGGGACTCAGAGTATACAAATATCTGGCCGGGTATCTGGGCGGAACGGAGCAGATCTGTGCGCAGATCGAGGACAACACGTTTGATCTAGTTATCTTCCTGCGTGAAGCCAACAATCCGCACATCAACGATGTTGACCCGGGCCACATCTGCAAGCTCTGCGATATATACAACATTCCGCTTGCGACCAATGCAGCCACAGCGGAACTTCTGATCAAAGCCATGGACAGAGGTGATCTGGACTGGCGCGCGATGTACCAGTGACAGTGTAGACAGGAGATTTAAGCAGCGGTGGCAGATAAACAGAATGCAAAAAAGAATATCCTGCGCATCGGGCAGCGGCCGAAAATCGCGGCCGGTATTTTCCTGATCATCGCCGTCTATCTTGTCTGCTTCATAGCTATGTATGTAACCCGCAGAAAGGTTCAGGTCTATGAAGTGAACACAGGTTCTGTCGCGTACACCTCCACATTTACCGGGCTTGCCGTGCGCGAGGAGACGGTCGTCAACTCAACGTATACCGGAACTTTCAACATCTATCAGCACGAGGGAAACCGGGTCAAGGCAGGTGACATCGTATGCACGGTCGATGAGAGCGGAAAAATCGCCGGGCAGCTGTCGCAGTATACGGCCAATGCGGGAGAGCAGCTCAGCAGTGATGATATCCGTTCGATGGTCGCTTCTATCAATGCCTACAAGACCAACTACAGCACGAATGGGATATCTGGATTGTACTCTCTGCGAAGTGAGCTTGATTCCGTGATTCTTGGCGCTGTCACTTCGGAGATAGAGGCCAATCTGGACAGCATCCTGGCAGCTTCCGGCTCGGCCGGTTCCTTTCAGATGCTGACGGCGGATCAGGCCGGATATGTTGTGTATTCCACTGACGGATACGAGTCGCTCGACGATACGAACTTCACGTCGGAGAGTTTTTCCCAGTCGGCGTACTCGAATAACAAAACCGAGAACAATGAGACAATCAATGCAGGGAATCCTGCCTACAAGCTCATAACCAGTGAAAACTGGTACCTGCTGATTCAGCTGTCCGACAGTCAGATAAGCGCAAACGGCCTTCAGAACAAAACTTCCGTGACGGTGGATTTTCTGGAGGACAATATATCCACAACTGCCAATTTCCAGATCATCACAAAGGATGGCCAGAACTATGGCAAGATCACGCTCAACAAATATGTTGTGCGCTACTGCACAGATCGTTTTATAAATATCCGGCTTGTGACATCCAGGCCTGAAGGGCTGAAGATCCCTGCTTCCGCTGTCGTCTCGAAGAGCTATTATGCCATTCCTGCTTCCTATGTCACACAGGGAGGTCCGGACGGAGCCAGTGGATTCATCGCAGAGACGACGCAATCCAGTGGCGGAACGGTTCAGACATTTGTTAGTCCTGAGATCCTGACGAACCCGACGGCTCCGGAAACCGTATACGTGAGCCGGGATGACCTGACTGAGGGAACCAGTCTGCTGGCCCCGGATTCCACCGACCGGTTTACCGTGGGACCGACCGGCACGGTGAGCGGTGTATACCGCATCAATACCGGGTACACAGTCTTTGTGCCTATCTACATCATCGATTCGTCGGATGAGTATGTCATTGCCAGCATGAAATACGGCAGCCTGACCAATTACGACCGCATCGTGCTGACGGCCAGGGATTACTCGGATAATGAGCTTATCTACTGACAGGCCGACAGATTATATAAAGAAAGAAGGGATTCTTGTGGAAGAAACAGATGTGATTCGCAACCGGGATGCAGTTCTGGAGGAGATAGCCGATGCTTGCCGCAGAAGCGGCAGAGATCCGAAGGAAGTCACACTGATTGCTGTGAGCAAGACGAAACCAGAGGAGATGATTCGGACACTGTACGCTGCCGGAACCCGGGACTTCGGGGAGAACTACGTGCAGGAACTGGACGGCAAAATAGCAGATCTTCCGGATGACATCCGCTGGCACATGATAGGGCATCTCCAGCGAAATAAAGTCCGGTATGTCGTGGGCAGGACGGCCATGATACACTCCGTGGACTCACTGCGGCTTGCTGAGGAGATCAGCAAAGAGTCCGTGAAGAAGAACGTGATTTCCCGGGTTCTCATTGAAGTCAATGTGGCACAGGAGGAGAACAAGTTCGGCTTCAGGCTTGACGAGGTGAAGCCGTTCCTGCAGCAGGCCGGTACGCTTCCGGGAATCCGGTTCTGCGGGCTCATGACAAGTGCGCCGTACACGACGAATCCGGAAGACAACCGGGAGTATTTTCGCGCTCTGAAAAAACTTGAGATTGACATTAACCGCTCAGGCATAGATAATATACAGATGGATGTACTTTCCATGGGAATGACGTGCGACTATACGGTAGCCGTTGAGGAAGGTGCCACCTGCGTGAGGGTCGGAACGGCCATATTCGGCGCGCGGGATTATTCTAACAGATAAAATGGAGACTCTTTCAAATGAGTATTTTTAGCAAGTTCGCAGATATTTTCAGAGAACCGGATGATGACTTTGACGATGATTATGATGATGATTACGGATATGATGACGAGGACGGCTCTGCCGTAAAGAGCAGACGCGCTGCAAGATCGGGAGGCAGCAGCGCGGATGATGGGGATTCCGATGACGGGCGGCCGCTTCTCAGGCAGAAAAACAACAAGAAAATCGTTCCTTACAGATCACAGGGAAGGGGAACCATGGAAGTTGTTGTGTTAAAGCCGGAAGGAATGGATGATGTCAATGTCGTAACGGACACGCTGCTTCAGGGACGTGCGGTCATCATCAATCTGGAGGGACAGCGGATCGAGATCGCACAGAGAATCATCGACTACACGTCGGGATCCTGCTATGCCATCAGCGGAAATCTCCGCCGGATCACCAGCTACATCTTCCTCGTTACACCTCCGAACATTGAAATCTCCGGCGATGTCACAGAACTCGCGAATTCCGGTGACATCGATCTGAATTCCTATCGGAACGGATCCACGGTCCGCTTCTGATTTCTGACAGGGAAGATATTCTCGTCTCCCCGCCGGTAAGTTTCCGAAACTGATAATGGCGGGAACCAACTGTTACAGCATACCCGGCCGTCTGTTCCGAGACCTTTGCAAGAAGGCAGACAGATGGCTTTATTTTGCGTTTGCCGCATATAAGAGGCCATACAATGAAACGACTTGTCGTGACAGACGGAGAAAAGCCGATCTACCCGATCGTGATCGGGAGAAACTTTGACACGCTCGCAGATGAGCTTGAGGATCAGAATCTCAATGGCCGGAAAATCTGCGTTGTCTCTGAGTCCACGGTCGGTCCGCTGTATTCTGACGTCGTGTGCGATGCGCTTCGCAAGACCGGAGCTTCGGTCTTCTGTTTTACATTCAAAGCCGGAGAGGCCAGCAAAAATCTCGGGACGGTTCAGGATCTCTATGAATTCCTCATCCGGAATCACTTTGACCGCAAGGATATGCTCGCCGCACTTGGCGGCGGCGTGGTAGGAGATCTGACCGGTTTCGCAGCTGCGACATACCTGCGCGGCATCCGATTTATTCAGATTCCGACATCGCTTCTGGCGCAGACAGATTCTTCCGTCGGCGGCAAGACAGGTGTTGACTTCCGCTCGTACAAGAATATGGTGGGAGCCTTTTATCAGCCGGTTCTCGTCTACATGAACATGTCCGTTCTTTCGAGTCTCTCCAGAAGAGAGTTCATCTCCGGTATGGGAGAGATCATCAAGCACGGCATCATCCGCGACCGGAAATATTTTGCGTGGCTGCAGGATCATGTACAGGCGATCTGCAGTCTTGATCCTGACACGCTCGAGCAGATGATTTATGTCAGCTGTCAGATCAAGAAAGAAGTTGTTGAACATGACCAGAAGGAAAGAGGGGAACGAGCTGTTCTTAATTTCGGCCATACCCTTGGTCACTCGATCGAAAAACTCTGCGGCTTTACGATGTACCACGGTGAGTGCGTGGTGCTCGGCATGATCTGTGCTCTTCATATCTCTGCGGAAAGAGGGCTTATCACCCGGGAAGAGGCAGACAGCTGCATGCGCCTGTTTGAGGCTTTCGGATTTCCGCTCACGGTGAGCGGCATCTCTGCGGAGGATGTCATACGCGTGTCAAAGTCCGACAAGAAGATGGACAGGGGAGTTATTCAATTCATACTGATCCATCCGTTCGGGCATGCCATGATTGACAGAACCGTGACCGATGAGGAAATGCGGGATGCGCTGAAAGAGGTGATCCGTTGAAAAGAAGAAACTCTGTGAGAAAACTTCTGTGGCTTATCATACCGTCCGCTTTTCTTATCCTGCTGGATCAGTTCACGAAAGTCGAGGCAGCCGCCCGTCTTGCAGGAAGAGAGCCATTTGTCATTATTCCGGGAGCCCTTGAGTTCTATTACATCGAGAATACCGGCGCAGCCTGGGGCATGATGGCCGGTGCCAGGACGTTCTTCATCATCCTGACACTTATTGTTATGGCGGCGGTGGTGTATATCGTGATGCGGATTCCCGACATCACCCGTTACAAGATGCTGATGACTTCGGCCGTTTTTCTGATTGCCGGCGCCGCAGGCAACCTGATCGACCGAGTTTTACTGCACTATGTGCGTGATTTCATCTACGTAAGTCTGATTAATTTCCCGGTTTTCAATGTCGCCGATATGTGTGTCACGGCGTGTGTCATCGCGCTGATTATCGGGATCTGCTTCATCTACCGGGATGATGACCTGGCTTTTTTAAAGCCTCGCAGAAGCGGAGAGCCAGATAAAGGCGGAGAAGAGGCATGAGCGGACAGTACGGCAGAAGAAGCCTTTCTGTTGACACACAGGACGCAGGAGCGCGTCTGGACAGGTATCTTGCCGATGAGATCCCTGAATACTCCCGCACATTCTTCCAGAGTCTGATCAAGGACGGAGCCGTTCAGGTGAACGGCAGTGCTTCCCGCCCCAGAGATCTGGTACACGCCGGCGATGCAATCGACATTGCGTTCCCGGAGGTCGTAGTTCCGGAGATCCTTCCGCAGAACATTCCGCTTGACATTCTCTATGAGGATAATGACATCATTGTTGTAAACAAGCCAAAGGGAATGGTTGTTCATCCTGCGCCGGGGCATCCGGATAAGACGCTTGTGAATGCACTTCTGTATCACTGCCGTGGCAATCTCTCCGGCATCAACGGCGTCGCCCGCCCGGGCATCGTCCATCGGATCGACAAAGACACAACCGGTGTCCTCGTCGCAGCCAAGACAGACGCAGCACATCGGTTTCTGGCCAGACAACTGGCTGTACACTCTATCACGAGGGTGTATGAGGCTATCGTGTACAATTCGTTCTCAGAGGAAACCGGGACGATTGACAGGCCGCTCGGAAGAGATCCCAGGGACAGAAAGAAATTCGCCGTCACAGCCGGCGGGCGCCGCGCTGTGACACATTACCGCGTGGTGAACAATCTGGGCAGATTTGCGCACATCACCTGCCAGCTTGAGACCGGGCGGACGCACCAGATCCGCGTGCATATGGCGTACGCCGGCCACCCACTGCTGGGCGATCCGCTGTACGGACCGTCGAAATGTCCTTACAGACTGGAAGGGCAGTGTCTGCATGCCCGCACGCTGGGGTTTATTCACCCTTCCACAAAGCAGTATATGGAGTTTGAGGCACCCTTGCCGGAGTATTTTCAGAAATTGCTGAAAACCCTCGGCGAAAGCAATTGATTATAGGCCATATTCATTTGAATTTTACAGATCTTTTGGTTATAATAATCGTACAAAAGACGTGAGGCTTTTGCCGGTAAGCCGCTGCAGCTTTAAGCAGGAGGAATTGAATATGGACAGTCGTACAGTTATCACGATAGGGCGAGAGTTCGGTAGTGGAGGCCATGAAGTCGGCACGAAGCTCGCGGAAAAGCTTGGAATCAAGTGCTACGACAAGGAACTCCTTGAAGAGGCTGCCAAGGCCAGCGGGTTGGCGGAAGAGCTTTTTCAGACACATGACGAGAAGCCGACGAACAGCTTCCTGTATTCGCTTGTGATGGACACCTACTCGCTCGGGTACACGAACACGTACAATGAGATGCCGATCAACCACAAGATTTTTCTTGCTCAGTTTGATGCGATCAAGAAGCTGGCAGAGAAGGAGTCCTGTGTTATTGTGGGGCGGTGCGCTGACTATGCACTGGAAGACGATCCGTTTGCGGTGAGCGTATGGATCGGGGCGAGCCTTGACAAGCGCGTTGCACGAATCCGGCGCCTGTATGATCTTAGCGAGGAAAAGGCTGCAGACCTTATCCAGAAGACAGACCGCAAGAGATCCAACTACTATAATTATTATTCCAGCAAGAAGTGGGGTGAAGCCAGGAGCTACGATCTTTGCATCGACAGTGGAGAGATCGGGATCGACGGAGCTGTCGAACTGATCATCAAGTTCATTGAACTGAAGGAAAAGCTTTCCGCTTCCGGCGGAAC
>DGVL01000080.1:9418-18128 GCA_002394965.1 Lachnospira sp. UBA4285 | reverse complement strand
AGATCGCAGAGCAAACGGAATCCGTGTCCGGGTTCTTATGCCCGATGACGATCACATGTTTCTCGCTCATACCTCTCCTCCGCCCGTACCGGCGGCAGCATCTGCCCGGCTGACCGGCACGTTACATCTGATCATGATTCTTAGATAATAGCACTCTGCACGTCAGAGGCGCAATTTTTATCCGCACTTACCATCCGCTCCTGCGGTGGAGTTTCCGGTACCACCCGGACATCCTGTACTCCCGGCCTCCAAAGTAGCGGCGTATGCGGTCGATCAGCGCCGACAGCCCGAAAAACAGCGCGCCGGCGATGGCGCAGACCGGAATCAGAAGCAGGATCTCCCGCCTTGATATCATCGTCATGGAGAACACCGATGGGAAAAGAATCACCGCCCCGACGGCAGCCACGACGGAAAGCACGATCGCGATAACGCGGAAGATGTCCATCGGACGGCACACGCGGATGAGCACGCACACGCCCACGAACAGCATGACGATGACCGTCATGACCGACTGGTTCGCAAACGGGATCCCGGCCATGGTCCCAAACAGCGTCATGCTGGCCACTGCCGCGAAGTCCGTCAGACCTCCGGGCAGGGCGTTTAATATCGCGTTCGCCAGGAACTTTCCGCGGATCAGTCTGTTCTCCGGCTGCATCGCCAGCAGAAACGCCGGCATGCCGATGGTGAAGGCGGAAATCAGCGAGATCTGCGCCGCCCGCAGCGGATACGTCAGCGCGAAGGCAAGTGTCAGGATGCACATGAGGATCGAGAAGATGTTCTTCACGAGAAACAGCGACGCGGAGCGCTGAATGTTGTTGACGACCTGTCGGCCCTGAAGGACCACCTCCGGCAGACAGGAGAAGTTGGAGTCAAGCAGCACGATCTGCGCACAGTCGGAAGCCGCCTCGCTTCCGGATGCCATGGCGACGGAGCAGTCCGCCTCCTTGAGTGCGAGCACGTCGTTGACGCCGTCGCCTGTCATGGCAACTACGCGCCGGTCGGCTTTCAGTGCCGCAATGAGCTTCTTCTTCTGCTCCGGCTGAACCCGTCCGAATACCGTGTAGCGGGAGACGCCGGCGCGGTAGTCGCCCCAGGTCTTCAGCTCGCCGGCATCGATGTACCGGTCGGCGTCCTTGATGCCTGCCATCTTCGCCACGGCCGACACCGTGACAGGATTGTCGCCGGAGATGACCTTGACGGTCACGCCCTGTTCCTGGAAGTATCGGAAGGTCTCCGGCGCCTCCTCGCGGATTGCATTGCCAAGGAATATGAACGCCTCCGGGATGATCGGGGAGGTGAGGGGGCTGCCGTTCAGGCGGATGCCGGAGGGCAGTCTGCCGAAGGCCAGAACGCGGTATCCCTGCTCGGCCCCCTCTTCGATGACATTGCGGTAGCGGTCGTATTCCGAGAGAAGAAGCCGTTCCGGCGCACCAATGACTAAGTCGGCCGATTCAAACGAGGCGCCGGAAAACTTGAGCTCCGACGTGAACGGATAGACCGCGCGCGGCGCCACAGCCTCACCGGCCGCTTTCTCCTGTCTGTTCCGGATGTAGGACTTGAGGGTCGCCATCGTCAGGTTGTCGCTGCTCATGGCCTCGGTCAGATCGGCCAGATGCGCAAACACTTCCGCCTTTTGTGCGCCCTCTACGATTCTCACGCCGTGGACTTTCATCTCATTGTCTGTGATGGTGCCGGTCTTGTCGACGCAGAGTGTGTCGACCCGTGCGAGCGTCTCGACACTCGCCATGCGGTGCACGATGACACGCTGGTGGGCGAGCAGCGCAACCGCCATGGCGAGGCGCACACTGGTCAGCAGATAGAGGCCTTCCGGTATCATTCCGATGATGGCGGCCACCATCGCGACCACCGACTGATAGACCGTCATATTCAGGAACAGGATGTCCTGAACCAGCATTCCGATGCCAAGCGGCACGATGATGATGCCGATCACGTACAGAAGTCTCGAGAGGGAGCGCATCATCTCGGTCTGCTGCTCGCCTTCGGCCTTTTTTGCCTCGGCCGTCAGATGAGAGACATAGGAATCCTGCCCGACGGCTGTGAGAGTCGCGTCGCAGCTCCCGGACACAATGAAGCTCCCCGAGAGAAGCCGGTCTCCGGGTTCTCTGATGACCTCGTCCGCCTCACCGGTGACCAGTGCCTCATTGACGCGCACACTGCCCGCTTCCACTCTGGCATCGGCTCCCACCTGCTTTCCGGAGCGATAGTGCACCAGATCTCCGAGGACGAGCTCCTCCGTGGGGATCTCGATTCTTTCTCCGTCCCGGTACACCTCCGTCTTCGGCGCATTCAGCACAGACAGCTTGTCCAGGACCGACTTCGAGTAGAGCTCCTGCCCGATCCCGATCAGTGTGTTGGCGACGATGATAAGGAGAAATGTCATGTCCCGGTAGGCGCCGACGACAAAAAGCATGGCGCCCAGCACCAGAAACAGGAAGTTGAAGTATGTGAAGATGTTCTCCCGGAGGATCTTTCCGACCGTCTTGGAAGACTCGTGTACCTGAGCGTTTGCCTTTCCCTCTCTTGTGAGCCTTTCCGCCTCCGCCGAGGTCAGTCCCCTGTCTGCTGTGTTCAATACGCACGTTCCTTTCTGTGTCCTGCCGTCATGGTCGTTTTCCGCAGTCTGGCCGCTTCAGGCGCCGCGCATTCATCTGAGTTTAAAAAAGACTGCCCTGTCTGTGACAGGGCAGTCTTTCCATAATCGTTCGGCTTACAAAAATCTATATCAATACTGATAGAGGTTCAATTGTATCCTGAATTATGATGATCAGCCTTTTACGACCTTGACATTGACTGCCTGCGGACCCTTCTCGCCCTGCTCAACGTCGAATGTCACTCTCTGGCCTTCGTCAAGAGATTTGAATCCATCGCTGAGGATGCCGCTGTAATGAACGAATACATCGCCGCCCTTGCCGCTTACGGAGCTGTCATCCGGTGTGATGAAGCCAAAGCCCTTCTGAGCATTGAACCACTTTACTGTGCCTTCCATTAGAAAGTACCTCCTAATTCTCACGGGCAATTTTTTACCCATAGCAATAAAATACCATAGGCATGTAAAGGTGTCAATCAGAAATTCCGGGCCTCTCCTTCCCCGCGGCGTTCAGTCTGACAACCCGGAGAAGACATCCTTTAACGCCGGGTAGATCCGGTGAAACTCTCTGTAGTGCTTTTCGTAAAGCTTTGCGAGCTCCGGATCCGGATCTTCCTGCGACTTTATCTTCACGATCGCTTCTGCCGCTGCCTCAACGCTTTCATACACGCCGTCCGCGACCATCGCGAGCATCGCGCCGCCCATGCCCGGGCCCTGCTCATTCTCCGGGATCTGAACACGGATGTTCAGGACATTGGCCATGATGGTGCGCCACAGCGGACTCTTCGCGCCGCCGCCGCAGATGACCGCACTCTTCGGGCAGATTCCCAGGGACTTCACGACTTCAAACATATCCCGGAAAGCAAATGCGACGCCTTCCAGAACCGCCTGTGTCATGTCCTCGCGGGTGGTGTCCATCGTGATGCCCGTAAAAGTCGCGCGGGCTTTCGGGTCGTTGATCGGCGAGCGCTCGCCCATCAGATATGGCAGGAAATACACGTGGTTCTTCCCGAGCTTCCGGATGGCCGACTGCTCCTTCCCGTAATCCTGCGTTTTCAGGATCCCGTCCATCCACCACTTGTTGCAGGAGGCAGCGGACAGCATGCACCCCATCAGATGAAACTTTCCGTCCGCGTGCGCAAAGGAGTGCAGCGCGTTGTTCGGGTCCACGCGGAAACGATCCGACGAGATAAAGATGGTCCCGGAGGTTCCCAGCGACAGCGTGCAGCGATCCGGTCCGACCGTTCCCGTGCCGATGGCAGCCGCCGCGTTGTCTCCCGCCCCGGCCGCGATGATGACATCCTCCGGCAGGCCGAGCCTGTGCGCGATCTCCGGCTTTAACGTCCCGACCTTCTCCCAGGACTCGAAAAGCCGCGGGAGCTGCGCGGTGGTGATCCCGCAGATCCCGCACATTTCTTCAGACCATCTTTTGTGCTTCACGTCCAGCAGAAGCATCCCCGAGGCATCGGAGTAATCCGTGGCGAAGGTCCCCGAGAGCCGGTAGGACAGATAGTCCTTCGGCAGCATGATCTTCGCAGCCTTCGCGAAATTCTCCGGCTCGTTCTCGCGCACCCACAGGATCTTGGGCGCCGTGAAGCCGGCGAAAGCGATGTTGCCCGTATAACCGGAGATCACATCCCGCCCGATTGTGTCGTTGAGATACTCCACCTGTTTCTGGGAGCGCCCGTCATTCCAGAGAATCGCCGGCCGGATCACCCGGTCATCGGCGTCCAGCATCACAAGTCCGTGCATCTGGCCGCCGAACGATATGCCCCTGACCCGGCTCCTGTCCACGCCGTCCAGCAGTTCCACGAGGCCGTCCAGTGTCTTCTCGTACCAGTCCTCCGGGTTCTGCTCGGACCATCCCGGATGCGGGAAAGACAGCGGATACTCCCGCGATACAATTCTGCAGATGGTTCCCTTCTCATCCATCAGCAGAAGCTTGACGGCCGAAGTTCCAAGGTCAATTCCGATGTAATACATGTATTTGAACCTCCGCGAAGTCCGCCCGGCATCCGTTGTCTGATACCGCAGCAGCCCTCTGCACTTTTTATTTTTTCGGCAGCTTGAAGGAAGACTTCAGGCTCACCGTCTGGTTAAAGACAGGCGCGCCGGGCCGGCTGTCCTTCAGATCCGCCACAAAGTAACCATTTCTCACGAACTGGAAATGATCCTCCGGCTTTGCCTCCATGAGGGACGGCTCCAGGACAGCATCCGGGATGAGTGTCAGCGAGTGCGGATTGACGTTGACCTCGCCGGTCTCCTTGTTGTACACCCCCTTGCTCTCGTCCACGATGTTCTCGTAGAGGCGCACCGCTGCGCGCTTTCCAAGTTCCGCGGACACCCAGTGGATCGTGCTCTTCACCTTGCGGGTGGCGCACTCGCCGCCGCGGGTCTCCGGGTCATATGTCGCGTGAATCTCCGTCACGTTTCCGTCCGCATCCTTCTCGCACCCCGTGCATCTCACGAAATACGCGTTCATCAGGCGCACCTCGTTGCCCGGGAACAGACGGAAATACTTCTTCACCGGCTCTTCCATGAAGTCCTCTGCCTCAACGAACAGCTCTCTGGTGAACGGAACCTTGCGGCTTCCGAGCGCCGGGTTCTCTTGATTGTTCGGAACCTCGAGCCACTCCGTCTGCCCCTCCGGGTAGTTGTCGATCACGAGCTTAACCGGATGCAGGACGGCCATCGCGCGCGGCGCCTTCGGCTTGAGATCCTCGCGGATGCAGTACTCCAGCTGCGGGTACTCCACGGCGCCCTGCGACTTCGTGATGCCGACCAGGTCGATGAACATCCGGATCGCGTCCGGTGTATAGCCGCGGCGGCGCAGTCCCGCGATCGAAACCAGGCGCGGGTCATCCCAGCCGTCCACGATGCCCTTCTCGACGAGCTTCTTGATGTAGCGCTTGCCGGTCACGACATTCTCCAGGTAGAGTTTGGAGAATTCGATCTGTCTGGGCGGATTCTCGTACTCCAGTTCCCGCACGACCCAGTTGTACAACGGTCTGTGATCCTCAAACTCCAGCGTGCACAGGGAATGCGACACGCCCTCGACCGCATCCTCGATCGGGTGAGCGAAGTCATACATCGGATAGATGCACCACGTGTCACCCGTGCGCTGGTGCGCGATGTGCGCGATGCGGTAGATGACCGGGTCGCGCATGTTGATGTTCGGCGACGCCATGTCAATCTTCGCGCGCAGTACCTTCTCGCCGTCCGCGTATTTTCCGGCCTTCATCTCCTCAAAGAGGCGCAGGTTTTCCTCCACAGACCGGTCCCGCCACGGGCTGTTCGTCCCCGGCTGCGTCAGCGTCCCGCGGGTGCTTCGGATCTCCTCCGCGCTCTGATCGTCGACAAATGCCTTGCCCTTCTTAATGAGCTTCACCGCGCCCTCGTACATCTGCTGGAAGTAATCGGAGGCAAACTTCACGTCTCCGTCCCACTTTGCTCCCAGCCACGCCACGTCCCGCTCGATGGACTCCACGAACTCCCATTTTTCCTTCGTGGGATTCGTGTCATCAAACCGCAGGTTGAATCCGCCGTTGTACTCCTTTGCGATGCCGTAGTTCAGCAGGATCGACTTGGCGTGTCCTATGTGAAGATACCCGTTCGGTTCCGGGGGAAACCGGGTGCGGACAGTCTTTGTGTGACCCTCCCGGATGTCTTCATCGATGAACTGTTCGATGAAATTTCTGGCCTCTTTCTTTTCCGTTTCCATAGTTTCCTCCCTGATTTATGCTTTCGCTGTTCCCGGCTCTTCTGAGGCCGGGAGCACAAGCCCCTGTGTTTTAAGCAGCCGAACCGTGTCATCCACCGCCGTGCGAAGCGTCTTGCCGGTAAGCTGGATCGTGATCTGCGCATAGTGCATGTACAGATACAGCCGTTCCTCGAATATCTCCCGCACGGTCTCCTTGCCGTTGCGCACGACGCCGCGCGCGTCCAGATCACCCAGGCGGTCCTCCAGCTCCCGTTCGGGCGCGTCCAGGTACACGATCGTCCCTATCTCCGCCAGATGCCTCATCGCATCCGCACCGTAGACTGCGCTGCCGCCCGTCGCGATGACCGTGTGCCTGCAGTCAAGCAGAGACAGCTCGTGATTCTCCAGCCCGATGAATCCCTCGTCACCGCGCTTCTCAATCAGTTCCTGCAGCGTTTCCCCATATTTGTGCTGGATGACAAGATCGGTGTCCACAAAATCATATCCCAGCTGTTTGGCCAGTACAACCCCGAGCGTGGACTTTCCGACTCCCGGCATTCCTATCAAAACAATATTACTCTTCATGGGTTCTCCTGTCTCTGATGCTCACGCTTTAACAGCTTCCTGCTTCATCGCCTCCAGCTCATTCACCGGGAATTCATAGCTCTTCCCGCAGAACTGGCAGTTCACTTCGATGGGCTTCCCGTCATCGATCATGCTCTGCAGTTCCTTCTTCCCGAGGCTGATGAGACCGGTCCGCATACGCGCCCTCGAGCAGCCACAGTGCCAGGATGCCGGCATCCTGTCCAGAATCTCAAGCCCCTCGGGTCCCAGAATGATCTGCAGAATATCCTCCGGCGTCTTCCCCTGTTCAAGAAGGTCTGTGATCTGCGGCATCGTGCGCAGCCGGTTCTCCAGGCGCAGCGTAAGCTCTTCGCCCGCTCCCGGCATGAGCTGCACGATGAATCCGCCGGCCGCCGCAACCGTCGCATCTTTGTTCATGCGTACGCCCAGTCCCACAGACGACGGCACCTGTTCGCTCTCCGCAAAGTAATTGGTCAGATCGTCGCCGATTTCACTGGTGACAAGGATCGTATCCCCGACATACGGCTCCCGAAGTCCCGTGTCCTTGATGACACTCAGCACGCCGAGGCCTACCGCACCGGCGACATCCAGATGCCCGTTTTTGTTGGGGACGATGACCTGCGGGTTCTTCGCGAAGCCCTTCACGTGCCCCGCCGCGTCAGCCGTCACCAGCATCATCTCGATCGGCCCCTGCGACTGGATCCGGATCGTCAGGCGGTCATCCGCCATTTTCATCATAGCGCCCATCATGACGCCGCCCGTGAGCAGCCGCCCCATGGCAACCGTGACCACCGGACTCATATTGTGGAGTCTTCGCGCCTCCTCGACCGTATTCGTGGTGCGGCAGGCGAATGCGCGCACATACCCGCCGGCCGCGATGGCGCGGACAATTGTATCTTCCATGGTTCCTTATCCTTTCTTCCGGAGGACAACGTAGATGCGCTCGGAGTCTTTCTTCGGGCGGTCATAGGTCAGGGCGTCATAGAAAGCCTCGACCTTGAAGCCGCAGCCCTCCGCCAGACGCTTCACATCATCTGTGGTGAAGCCGTGCTGAACGTGTGTCTCCTCAAAGCGCGTGAACAGCCCGTCCATATTCTTCACGAAGATGGACAGGTCGTACTCGTTGTTGTGCGTCTCGTCGTAATAGAAATTCTCCCAGATATACGCCGAATCCTCGCGGTTCTCCGCGTAGACATGATCCGCCAGGACGTCCTGGAAGAAATGGATCGTCTTCAGATCGAAGATAAAAACGCCGTCGTCCTTCAGCGCCTCCCGCGCCGCCGTGAGTGTGAGGTTCAGATCCTTGTCCGTAAGCAGATAGTTCATGGCATCCGCCAGCGACACCAGACAGTCAACCTTCTCCGGCACGGCGAATGTGCGCATATCCTGCTGGCTGTAGAGAATCGGCAGATCGTCGCGCAGGCGCTTGTTCTCCGCGATCGAAAGCATGTCGACCGACAGATCAATGCCCACACAGCGGTAGCCGGCCTTCGCCAGGCGCTCCGTCACATTGCCCGTGCCGCAGCCCAGGTCCACGACCTGTCCGCCCGTCGGGACGCGGTAGAGCTTCATGAGCGCGATCAGATACTTTGCCCAGTCATCATACGGAATGTTATCCATGAACGCGTCATAGACTTCCGCAAATCCGGTGTAGCTTTTCAATGGAAATTTCTCCTTTTCCATGCATGATAACACAAAACTCCCATGCACGGCAAAAAGCGCATGGGAGTAAAGAATCTCTATTCTCTGTATCAGACGTCGTACTTGCGAAGACCCGGTCTTCCGCAGCAGTTCTTGTACTTCTTGCCGCTGCCGCA
>DGVL01000080.1:0-9369 GCA_002394965.1 Lachnospira sp. UBA4285 | reverse complement strand
CGCTGCCGCACGGGCACGGATCATTGCGCCCGATCTTCTTTGGCTTCACGATGGTCCCGGACTTCTTCTGCTTCAGATACAGCTCCTTGCGGCGCCTCTCGTCAAGCAGACCGTCCCACTGCGGCAGCTCATAGAGCCAGCTGGCCTTGCAGGCGACCATGTTGTAATACAGCTTCTCCGCGTCAAAGTCCAGGGAGACGGCCGTATTCTCGTCCATTGTCTCAATCGGGTTCTTTTCCCGCAGAGAGTCGTTGATGCCGTCGAGGAACCCCGTCATCATCTCCAGAGAGACTCCGAACGTATCCGCCAGTTCCTTCACGGTGCCGCGGTACGGCTCTTTCGCGGCGAGAACCTTCTCATAGATTCCCTTCTCCTGCGCGAAATAGTCCTGCCACAGCTTCCGGTTTGCTTCCTGATCTTCGCTCTCATAGGCGTCTTTGCGCCAATTCTCCAGTAATGTCATCCCTCAGGCTCCGTTTCATTCATCCTGCAGACGCTGGACCATGTTCCAGATGTCTTCAGCCGAATTGAAGTTCTCCGGAACGATGTCCGCCGGCGTGATCTCAATGTCGAACTTGTCATTCAGATCCCCCACAAGAGAAACAATGGCAAAGGAATCCAGAACGCCGTCATCAACCAGTGTGTTACAGGACTTGATATCGACAGACGGGCAGATGTCCTCCAGCATACGAATGATCTCATCCATAAGTTTCTACCACCTTTCGGTACTTTTTCAATTCCATACGATACAACAGGCCGTATATCGCCGTCAAGAGCAATATATGCCGCAGCTGTTCTGTCCGCAAAAATCTTCTTTTCCTGGCCGCACGGCTTTCTCACAGCATCCGCACAAGGCCCTTTCTGGAATTGATCACGTCTGATCCGATGATACCTCTGTACACTTCCAGCTTCCCGGCCGAGTACGCCAGGATTCGCGGAAGCTTGCGGGAGAGGAACAGATACATCGCCTCGGTCACCGAATAGGCGCCCGTCTCAAAGAAGACAAAAGTGTCGCCGATGTGCGGATCCTTTATCAGGGCGCGCTTGAGCAGCACATCCGATGTAGTGCAGAGTGCCCCGCACACCGTCCACTCAAAGTGCTTCTCATACGAGGAGACACGGCCCTTTCCCTGGCGCAGGCCGACCCCTTCCCCGCCCTGGGGAATATAAGTGACCGGCGGCATGTGCATGCCGAACGCCTGCCCGTAGTAGTTCAGGTGGTTGATACCGCCATCCACGATCAGGTACTGCTCGTCCCGGTTCACCTTCATGTCCACGATCCGGGTCACATACATCCCGCACAGAGCAGCCAGATACCGGCCGATCTCCAGACTGAAGTGATACTTTCCGTGAAAGGACGCAAGCTTGTCCGCCAGCATCTGACAGCCGGACAGGTCATTCCGGTATGCCTCATCGCCGAAGTACTCGACTTTCAGTCCCGGTCCGTACTCGATCTCCTGTACCGTGAAGCCATAGTCCTCTTTCAGCGAGTCGCAGAACTCGTCGAGCTTGTCGAGTTCCGATGCGATGTCCTCGAATTTCCGCTTCTGCGTGCCTGTGTACTGCTGGATACCACAGATGCGGATATTCTTATACGCGTCCCGGTGGCTGACGATCTCGCGGATGGCATCCTCGTCGATGCCGAACTGATTGCCGCCGGTCAGGCGCAGCAGCACCGGGATCTGGATCCTGCGCTCAGCCGCCATGTCATTTAACAGAAGAAACTGTCCGATCGACTCGACCGTGTACATGCCGACACCGCCGCAGGCATCCATCACATGCTCCAGGTCTTCGCGCTCCTTGTAGACGCCGGAGAGAACGATCGAGGCCATCGGCACCCGCTCGCGCTCGCAGATGGAAAATTCCCCGGGCGAGCACACTTCGAATTTCGCCCTGCTGAATCCCGTCACTGTGTGGACGAGGAACGGGTTGGCCTTCATCGCATACACAAGCGTCACGTCGTCTCCGACAATCTGCTGGATCGCCTCAAACCGCTCGCGGAACGCATCCAGATCAAACAGGTAGAACGGCGTCGGGTAATTCCCCATCACGCCGTCAAGTTCACGCATATCAAACATCCGGAGTCACTCCTTTTTTTCTGCTTCGCTGAGCGCCAGCAGCGCCTTCCGGTCGATCTTCCCGTTCTTGGTCAGCGGGAACTCCGGGAGTTCCTTCATAAAAGTCGGAATCATGAAGTGTGGAGTCTTCTGCTGCATGGTCACGGTGATTTCTTTCTTGTCCGCCTTGCCGATATAAAACAGCGCCAGGCGGTTGTTGGCCTTGTCAAAGACACAGCAGCTGCGCACCACATCCCTGCAGGCATTGGCTGCAAGCTCGACTTCCGAGAGCTCGATGCGGTGGCCGAACAGCTTCACCTGGAAGTCCCTGCGCGTGCGGTAGAACAGCTCGCCTTCCTCACTGTAGCTGGCCAGATCGCCGGTACGGTAGATGATCTCCGGGTACCGGGTATTCAGTGGGTTCTGTACGAATGCCGCAGCCGTCTTGTCCGGCGCGTTCAGGTACCCGAGCGTCACCGCGGTACCGGACACGCAGATCTCGCCAAGCTTCCCCGGTTCCCGCGGACTCACCGGCTGGTTGTTCTCGTCCAGCAGGAATACCCGCTCATTCGGGAACGGTCTTCCCAGCGGCAGCTCCTCGTCATCGGTGAAGCTGCGGTTCACGATATAGTACATGCAGTTGCAGGTGATCTCCGTCGGTCCGTATACATTCACGAATGTGGCGTCCGGATACGCCTTTCTCCAGGCGTTCAGATGCTTTATCGGCATCACTTCGCCGGAGAAGATCACGCGGCGGATCGAGGAGGGAATCTTGTAGGAGAAGCCGTTCAGAGTCGTAACGATGCAGAGTGCTGACACCGCCCAGGTCAGACTCGTGACCTTCCGGTCGTCCAGAAAGTCGAGAAGCTTGGTCGGGAACGAAAAGTACAGCTTCGGGATCAGCTCCAGCGTCGCGCCGGTGCTGATGGCCGAGTAGATGTCCTTGACCGAGACGTCAAAGTCAAACGGCGCCTGATTGCCGATGATGTCGTCCTCTTCGATCCCCATGATCTTCGTGAAGTACCCGATGAAATCGATGACCGAACGGTGGCTCACCAGAACCCCTTTGGGCATGCCGGTGGACCCGGACGTGAAAATCGCGTAGAGCGGGTCAATGTCAAGCGCGCCGCTGCGCACAACCGCAAGCGCCTTCTTGTCCGCCGGGTTGACCCGGCGCGCGAGGAGATCTTCGGCATTTACAATCGGACCGGTAAATCCGAGACCCGTAAGCCGGCGGCTCATCTTTTTGTCCGTCACAAGAACAGCCGGCTGCAGCGTCGAGAGAATATGCTGCAGTCGCTCCACAGGCTGGGACGGATCCAGCATGCAGTAGAATCCGCCCGCGTAGACGGCGCCGAAGAACACGGCCAGCGTCTGCACAGACTTGTCCATGAACACGGCCACGGCCTGTCCCGGTCTCACATACCGCAGCAGCGCCGCGCCGCAGGTAAATGACGCCTGCCACAGCTCCTGATAAGTCATGCTGCTCTTCAGGTCTTCGACCGCTTTTTTGTGCGGAACTCTGCCCGCGCTCTCCTCCAGATACTCAAGAACGTTGATTTTGTTCATATCCAAAAAGTTGCCTTTCTGATTCGTCCCCGCTACAATACAGGAAACGCATCGCAGGAGGTTTCTCTCATGAAAACTTTACGACGCATCCTGGCTTTCGTGTGTATCGCCGTCTGGGCTGTGCTCATCGTGCTGACTCTTGTCTCTGCCTTTGCCGAAACAGGTCCGCTGGCCGGAGCACTCCCCGGTCTGCTGTTCACCGACATCGCCCTGCCTGTCGTGCTGTACGCCATGCAGCTGATGTACCGGATCCTCAAAAGAAAATAAGACCAAAACCCCCCGGCCTGACTCGCATTCTGCTGTCTGCCGGGGGATTTTATGAACGCAGGACCACTTATCTGCCGAGTCTGCTCTCTCTGTGAATAATATCATGCCGGGCCGGGCCGTTGCTCACCAGCGTGATCGGAACCTGGATTTCCTGCTCGATCGCGTTGATATAATCCTGGCACTCCTGCGGCAGATCCGTAAACTCCCGGATGCCGCGGATGTCGCTCTTCCAGCCTTTGAAGACCTTGAGAACCGGCTTCGCCTTCTCAAGCACATGCGTCGTCGGGAAGTCGCGGATGATCTTACCGTCCACCTCGTAGCCGATGCACATCGGGATCTCATCAAGATAGCCGAGGGCGTCCACGACCGTCAGAGCGACCTGCGTCGCGCCCTGCATGCGCACGCCGTAGCGGGTCGCAACCGCGTCAAACCATCCCATTCTTCTCGGCCGC
Source organism: Lachnospira sp. UBA4285 (assembly GCA_002394965.1). Taxonomy (GTDB): domain Bacteria; phylum Bacillota; class Clostridia; order Lachnospirales; family Lachnospiraceae; genus UBA4285. The sequence goes on along the minus strand of DGVL01000080.1, from coordinate 5,024 downwards.
CCCGTCGTAGCGCCGTACTCGCCGCCGTCGCCGCCATGATCGCGCAGCGCCTGCGCCTCGTCGCCGAAAATCTCACTGACGAATGCGCCCGCGCCGACTGCGGAAGAATACGCCTTGGCGACCGCGATGACATTCTTTATCTCCGCGGCCGGAATGCCGGCGCCGACCGCCGCGTAGGAAGCCAGCGGCGACGAAGACGTCACCATCGGGTAGATGCCGTGGTCCGGATCCTTCATGGTACCCAGCTGTCCCTCGAAGAGAATATCCTTTCCCTCCTTCAGGGCCTCATACAGGAAGGCACTGGTGTCAGCCAGATACGGCTCGATCATCTCCTTGTACTGCATCAGGGTGTTGAAGATCTCCTTCGGATCCAGCAGCGGCTTGTGATAGAGATGCTCGAGCATCACGTTCTTGAGCGTCGCGACATGCTCGCATTTCTCCATCAGTTCATCCTTGTCGTCAAAGAGCTCGCTGACCTGGAAGCCGATCTTTGCGTATTTATCGGAATAAAACGGGGCGATTCCGGAGCGGGTCGAGCCGAAGGACTTTCCGGCCAGGCGCTCCTCCTCATACGTATCAAACAGTTCATGGTACGGCATCAGGATCTGCGCGCGGTCGGATACGAGGATCTTCGGCTTCGGAACCCCTCTCTCAACAAGACCGTTCAGCTCCTTGATGAAATACGGAATGTTCAGGGCCACGCCGTTGCCCAGGATGTTCGTGACCTGCTGGCAGAATACACCGGATGGAAGAAGATGCAGAGCGAACTTGCCATATTCGTTGACAATCGTATGCCCCGCATTGGCGCCGCCCTGGAAGCGGGCAACCACATCCGCCTTCTCGGCGAACATATCGGTGATCTTTCCCTTGCCTTCGTCACCCCAGTTTGCGCCCACAATCGCTGTTACCATAATCTGTCCTCCGTTCAACTGACAAATTCACCCAAAGACAGGTGAAATAACCGTAACCCGTAGAACCGTCACACGCCGTTAATAGTATCACCCATGGCTCTCAGGCGTCAAGCGCCTCGATGAGCGCCAGAAGTGCCAGAGACTGACCGTATGCCATCGGATGAATGATGATGTTCTTGTAGTGCTCTGCGTTCATGCCCATGGCAGTGCCGCTGGACACGTTCAGGACCGTGCCGTCATCCGCCACGTTATCGCAGACCGCCTTCACCGCCTTTAGCGCCGCCTCGCGGTAACTTGCGTCGAGCAGCCCTGTCTTCACGCCGATCAGCATGCCGGCGGCAATGGCAGCCGAGCCGGATACTTCCTCGTAGGAATCCGGATCCAGCAGTACGGTGTGCCACAGTCCCGAAGGAGCCTGGCACGCCTTGAGCGCCGCGACGTGCGTTTTGTATGTGTCGATGAAATACTGCTTCACGCCCGCATCCAGGTCATCCCCGCGGTCCGCCAGGAAAGCCATCATTCCGTAGGTGAACCAGGAATCGCCGCGGCACCAGTAGATGCCGCCGAAGTTGTCATTCCTCTCGAAGCTCCAGCCGTGGTACAGAAGGCCCGTCTGCTTGTCGTAAAGGTACTTGATGTGGACCAGGAACTGATGGACCGCCTCTGCCTTCCAGTCCTCGCGCCCGCAGCGTATGCCCATGCGGTTTAAGAACAGGACCGCCATGAACAGCGTGTCAGCCCAGATCTGCGACGGATTGAGCATAACGCCGTTTCTGTCGCCGATGGCGCTTGTCACGTGCTGAAAGCCGCCGTCCTTTGTCTTTGACAGCCCGTTCATCAGCCAGTCCGCCTGTTCCCGGCACATCGCCTCATACTGCGGGAAGTCATCCAGCAGGGAGCAGATGGACAGGTACGGCGCCGTCGTGTTGATGTTCCGGCTCGGCAGGCCGACTTTCAGGTTGTTCTCGACCCAGTTGTGAAGAAAAGGCTCATAGCGCTTGTCGCCGTAATAGCTCTGCAGCTGGTACAGGCCATACAGGCCGACGCCCTGCGGCCAGTCCCACTCCTCTATGCCGAAATCGCGGTCGCACTTTCCGGCCGCCATGATTTCCTCTACGCTGAGCCCCTTGCTCTCCTCCGGCTCCGCACCGCCCAGATGGATCAGCTTGTCGACAACCTTATCGATCTTCTCCAGAAGCAGTTCCTTGTCCATAGTTCCTCCGTGTCATAATTTCCTGTATTTTCACAAGTTCCGGGACTTGCATATGGTATTATTATAAGACATAACCCCGGCAAATGATACGGTTCATTCGCCATAAGGCAATAAAAGGAGCCTTTTCACGGCAGAAAATGAGGTTTTTGCACATGGAAAATAAGAGAACAGGAAATACTCCGAGCCGGCGCCCGAGCGGCCGCCGCGACGCGGACCCGATCAAGAACACAAACGCATCGAAGTCCAAAGTCAACATACTGAACGGACTCATCATCGCCATGATGGGCATCGCGCTCATCTTCTACGGGGCCCCCGTATGGGGCGCCATCTTCTTCGCGGCAGCGGGGGTTCTTGTTGGCATCGGCATCCGCTACCGGATGCTTGCAAAAAAGGAAGAAAAGAATCAGGCATGAAAAAAAGCTGGTGGGGAGAGTCGGACTCCTGACCTCTTCATTACCAATGAAGTGCTCTACCACTGAGCTACACCAGCATCGCGCTTTACAGACGCTCGATTATAATATAATACCAGGCGGCATTTGTCAACTGTAAAATCAGAGGCTCTGGCGCAGGGCACCGGTCATGCTCCGCCGGGCCGGAAGGCATCCCACTTCCGGCGGATTCTCGTGCGCGCGTTGTCGACCTGCTTCTTGCTGCGGCCGAGGCGCCCTGCCATCCCGGAAAGCGTCTCGCCTTCCTGCATCATCTTGAAGACTTCCCGTTCAAAGGGGCTGAGTTCCTGGGCGAACTTGCGGCGCAGCCGGTATGTCTCCTCCGTCGCTTCCTTGTCCAGCGCTATCCGCTCGGGATTGGTATCGCCCTCATCGGCGGCCGGATCGACCGTCTCCCCGTCCTGACCGCCTCCAAGCGGGATGTAGTCGTTGAGCGGCTCGTGACGGCGCCGCGAAGCGGCACTCACTGCATTCATGATCCTCCGCCGGATGACAAGAAGCGCAAACGATCCGAATGAAGCGCCCTTTGCCGCGTCATAGCGCATGACCGCCTGGTACAGGCCGATCATGCCTTCCTGGATCAGATCTGCCCTGTCAGCTCCGCCAGCCGGAAAGAACGCGGCTGCCTCGCGGCGCACAATGGACTTGTATCGCTCCGCCAGTGCCTCGTATGCCTGTTCCTCTCCGCTGCGGCAGCGTGTCAGAAGCTCCTCGTCCGTCAAGTCGCGCATCGCCACTTACAGTCCTCTCTGCCTCACGATCTCGTAGGCCAGCACGCCGGCCGCAACCGACGCGTTGAGGGATCCGACCTTTCCCTTCATCGGAATGGATGCCACGTAGTCGCACTGTTCTTTCACCAGCCGGCTGACGCCTTTTCCCTCATTCCCGATGACCAGGCCGATCGGCCCCTTCAGGTCCAGGTCATACATCGGTGTGCCGTCCATGTCGGCGCACACGAACCAAAGTCCTTCTTTCTTCAGTTCCTCAATCGTCCTCACAAGATTTGTCACCCGCGCCACCGGGACCAGGCTTATCGCGCCCGCGCTCGCTTTACTGACGACCCCCGTCAGTCCGCTTGCCCGCCGTTTCGGGATGATCACGCCGTGCGCGCCCGCGCACTCCGCTGTCCGGATGATGGCACCCAGGTTGTGCGGATCCTCGATGTCATCCAGCACAATGACAAATGGCGCCTCCTTCTTCTCCCGGGCGGCCGCCAGAATGTCCTGGACGTCTGCGTAACTGCCGGCTGCCGCGAAGGCTATGACGCCCTGATGTCTGCCCGTGTCCGACATCTCATCCAGCCGCTCCTTCGAAACGAAGTTCACGACCGTGCCGTTCTTTTTTGCCTCGCGCAGGATCTGCGCAATGTGGTGATCCGGATCTTTGCCTCCCGCCTGAGCGTGCTGCTGCACATACAGGCGGTTGAGGGTCTTCCCGCTTTTCAGGGCTTCCAGCACCGCATTCTTGCCTTCCAGCTTCAGACAGTCTTCCTGAATCGTTTCTTCTTCTCTCATCCGTCTTCCCCGTCCTGCCGGCTCGCGATGCCGGCTGCGATAAGCTCTTCCAGCCGCCGGTACTCTCCCCTGAGGTACAGATACCCGATCACGGCCTCAAACCCGGTCGCCCGGCGGTACTCGCCTACCGACGCATTCTTTGCCTTTGTATACGAATGGGCATTGCGCCCTCTCCTGTAGATGCTCTGCTCTTCCTGCGTCATAATCGGCAGCAGAACATCCATCATGTCCGACTGCGCGCCGGCCCTCGCCAGCCGGGAATCCGCCCGGTTCAGCTTGTTGACCGGCCGGTTCCCGCCTGCAATCAGCATTGTCCGCAGAGTCAGCTCGTAGACCACATCGCCGATCCAGGCAAGAACAAGCGGCGAGTATCCGTCTGCATCCTGCGGATGCAGGTCCAGCTTCTCCCGGATCGCCTCCGTCAGGCTCTCTTCCATCTGACGCCCTCTCTGGTGTCCTCAAGGATGATGCCTTTTCTGCTCAGCTCATCGCGGATCTCATCGGCGCGCTTGTAATTCCTGGCCTTGCGGGCTTCCTGCCGCTCCTCGATCAGCTTTTCCACCGCGTCATCCAACAGTCCTTCCTCAATCTCGGCATCAATTCCGAGCACACCTGTCAGCTTCAGAATCTGTTCCTTGAGCCCGGCGGCCAGCGCTTTCGTGCTCTTCTCGTCTGCGTTCATGTTCGAGAAGCGCACCAGTTCAAAGACGGCCGTGATGGCATCTGCCGTATTGAAATCATCGTCCATCGCCGCCTCGAAGGCATCTGTGAATTTTCCGGCCTCCGTGAGCTTCTCCTGCTCAGAAGGTGTCGCCGGGGTATCCGGAGCATTGGCCAGAAGTTCGTTCAGATGAGTGACGGCGGTGCGGATGCGATCGAGGCCGACCTTCGCGGACTCCATCAGCTCATCGCTGAAGTTGATCGGGCTGCGGTACTG
>DGVL01000125.1 GCA_002394965.1 Lachnospira sp. UBA4285 | reverse complement strand
GGCGGAGCGTCCATCCGGGCGACGCAAAGGGAAGGATGGTCAATGCCTCACTGCTGGCGCTTGAATTCGTCGGGAAACTGCCCGCCGATGAGCGCCCGGAGACAACGGAAGGGTATGAGGGATTCTTCATGCTTGAAGATATGCGCGGCGAGGTTGAAGAGGCACTTCTGCACATTATTGTGCGCGATCATGACCGGGAGCGCTTTGAAGAGCGCAAGAAGCGGCTGCACGCCATTGCCGCGGACATGAACGCTGAGTACGGGGCCGGCACGGTCACTCTCACGGTGAAGGACCAGTACTACAACATGGCGTCCGTCATGAAAGATCACATGGATCTTGTCGACAACGCATTTGCGGTGATCCGCAGGCAGGGCGGAAAGCCGCGCTCGCTCCCCATCCGCGGGGGCACGGACGGCGCCACCCTTTCTCTGCGCGGCCTTCCCTGCCCGAATCTATGCACCGGCGGCTACAATTATCACAGCCGCTATGAGTACGCCAGCGTCCCGGAGATGGAGAAGTGCCGGGACATGCTGATCAGCCTGGCGCGGACCGATCAGGAATAAACGGTCACGAAATTGCCGTCCAGGCGTATAAGACCTTCACTCTGCATGTGCGAGAGCTCACGGCAGACAGACGAGCGCTCGGAGCACACGTACTGCGCCAGCTGTTCCCGGTTGAACGGCAGGCAGATCGTCGTGCCTCCGTGCGCTTCTTTCATCTGTGAGAAGTACATCATCAGTTTGTCCCGGAGAGATTTCTGGGTCAGAACTTCGATTTTCTGGTTGAGGTTTATATTGCTCTCAGCCAGGGATAAAATGATGTTTCGCGAGAACTGCGGATACCTGGCGCACAGATGTGCGTCGGACAGGATGTGGCGCAGGTCCAGCAGCAGCAGACGGACAGACGTCCTTGCCACAAAGTGGGAGACGTTGTTGACGGAGCGCGTCATGCAGAAAGCCTGCCCGATCAGGGCCGGAGCCCGGTAGCGCGATACGATCCCCTCGCTGCCGGTGTAGTTGTACTGGGTGATATCCACTTCTCCGGACAGAATGATGCCGGACTCCCGGATCACATCATTAAACGGATAGATCTCTTCCAGGCACCGGTATGACCGCACCGATGTGCCGGCTTCTTTCAGAAATTCACCTATTTTTTCTTCTGTGAACCCTGCGAACAGACAGCAGGTCTTCAGAACCCAAAGATCATTCATGGAAATTCCACTCCCGTTGCAGCTGCAACACATAATTCCAGCAAAGTATGCTACTATAACTAGGCGTTAGAAAAAGCTAACGCGAGTACATTATAGCTTATTTCCTGACACAAAGGAACATCAAAACGCAACACAGGGGAATCAGAATGATCAGAATTGCCATTTACGGAAAAGGCGGGATCGGAAAGTCCACGACGACCTCCAACCTGGCGGCGGCACTCGCCACGCGCTTCCGGGTCATGCAGATCGGCTGTGATCCGAAAGCGGATTCCACACGGGATCTGATGGGCGGAAAGCGCACGACTACCGTTCTGGGAGCGATACGGGAAAAGGGAGACGATGTATGCCTTGAGGACCTTGTCTCTGTCGGAGAGAACGGGGTGCTGTGCGTGGAGTCCGGCGGCCCGACACCGGGAATCGGCTGCGCAGGTCTGGGTATTATCTCGGCCTTTCAGAAGCTGGAGGAGCTTGGCGCATTCGACGTGTACCGCCCCGACGTCGTCCTGTACGACGTGCTCGGAGATGTGGTGTGCGGAGGCTTCGCCATGCCGATCCGGGACGGATATGCCGAACACATCTTCATCGTGACGAGCGGCGAGATGATGTCGCTCTTTGCGGCAGATAACATCTGCCGGGCCGTGGAGAATTTCGCCGACCGCGGGTACGCCAGGGTGCGGGGGCTGATTCTGAATGCGAGAAATGTAGACAATGAGCGGGAACTGACGGAGCGCTTCGCCAGGGAGCACAACCTGCCGATTATCCACATGATCCCCAGGTCTGAACTCGTTCAGGAGGCGGAGGACGCCGGCCGGACGGTTGTCGGGATGTTCCCGGACAGCTCCCTGGCGGCTGCCTACCGGGATCTCGCCGATCAGATGATACAGATCGCGCAGGGAGGAGGAGACCAGCCATGAGCGCAAATCCGTTTCAGGACACGGTGAGTTACTGCGGGCCGGCCCACGGCGGATGGGGAATTATCCGTCCCTGCGCCCTTGTCCCGGAGAGCCATCTGCTCTTTGTCTGCCCGTCTGCGTGCTTTCGCCACGGATCCCTTGGCGCCGTGCAGCACGGTTTCAAGAATCAGCTGTCTTTTCTGTATCTGGAACCATCCGACATTGTGAGCGGGTATGACCAGGTGATCCTGGAGGGCATCGACGAGCTTCTGGAGTGCCTTGACCATCCCATACGGGTGCTCTTTGTGTATGTCTCCTGCCTGGATGATTTTATCGGGACCGACCTGAATAAGGTCGTGGAAAGGGCGTCAGAGCGCCATCCGGATGTTCTGATCCGCCCGGCGCACATGAACCCGATCGCCTCCAGCACGAAACTTCCGCCGCTGGTGACGACGCTGGACGCCATGGCGTCGATCCTCCCGGCCTGGGACGCGCAGGATGAAGGAATCTCCCTTTTCGGGAACTTCGCCAGTATACCGGAGGATACAGATTTCATCGGGATCATGAAGGAGATCGGCCGGCCGGTGCGCCAGCTCATCCACTGCAGAAGTCTGGAGGAATATCAGCAGATGTCCCGGTCGTTTCTCGCCGTCCTGACGAGGCCGTACGAGGCATATGCCATAGAGCACCTGCGGCAGCGCTGCGCTATCCGGCGGTTTGACATGTTCGTCAGCTATGACCCGGAAGTCATCCGGCAGCAGTACGAGATGCTCGGGGATGTCCTGCAGGCGGACCTGGCAGAGCGGACCGGCAGATGGCGCGAGACGGCCCTGGAGGAGATCCGCATGACAAGAGAGGCGCTCGGCGGACTGCCGGTCCTCGTCTCAGACAGTGCGGTGCTGTTTCCATTCCAGCTTGCGGCGGCGCTTCTCTCCTTCGGTTTTAATGTAACCGATGTCTATGCACAGCAGCTGGCCGGAAAGGACAGAGCCGCCATGGAGCAGATCCAGGAACAGTATCCGCGGGTGCGCATCCATCAGGCGGACGCTCCGCAGATGCATGTCCGCACCCGGGAGCGCATGGATGCCCTGGCAATCGGCGAGGAGGCCGCGTATTTCACGCAGTGTACGCATCTTGTGCCGCTGTCCGAGGACGAAGGGATGCTGGGATACTCCGCCGTCATCCGTCTGATGCAGCGGATGCGGGAGGCGGCTCTGGTCACGGCCGATATCCGGAAAGCCATTGAAGAAACGGGGGCTATTGTCTGATGAAACGTGTCTGTTTGTACCTTCCGCCCTTTTCCGGCGATTATTCCGGCGTGTGCAGCGCACTGTTTGACCTGGGCGGCATGATCTGTATCCACGATGCGGCAGGATGCACGGGCAACTACACCCATTTTGACGAGCCGCGGTGGTATGGAAGCGATTCCCGCGTGTTCTGCACGGGACTGCGCAAACTGGATGCTGTGCTGGGCGACGATGAGCACATCATCCGCCGGATCATCAGCGCAGCCGGGCAGACGAACCCGCGATTCATCGCGATCGTCGGGAGCCCGGTTCCCAATGTCATCGGCTTTGATTTCAAAGGCGTCGCGCGGGCCATCACGAAACGCACCGGGATACCCTGCTTCGGTTTTGCCACCGCAGGCATCCGGGGCTCCTACAAAGACGGCATCGTCATGGCTGTCAGGGACGTCACCGAAGGACTGGCCGGGACGCGCGCCACATCTTCCGTGCCGGGCGTTGTCAACATCCTCGGCGCCTCTCCGCTTGACACAGCGCCGGAGATATTCGACGCACTCGTGGGAGCGCTGCGGGCAGATGGATTCGATGTCCGCCGCAAGACGAATTCGTACGGATCCCTGGATCAGATCCTGTATCCGCAGGAGGCGGAAATATCGCTTGCCTTTAATCAGGCTGGATTTGAACTGGCCAGACTCTTTGAAGCGCGCTATGGCACCCCGTACCTGGCCGGTTTTCCGGTCGGAGCCACCGAAGCGTGGCTTAGTTCCATACGGGAAGTCATACGCTCCGGGAAAAGCCGGGTGTTCAGGACAAGAGGCGCGGCTAAGGGGGCCAGAGACCAGCCGGACGGCGGGGAGAAAACAGGGAGCCCGGATGGCATGCCCCGCGCCTGCATCATCGGCGACGGGCTGGCCGGGAGCGCATTTGCGGACTTCCTGAGCCGCAGAGGCTATGCCTGCGACGTCTACACGATCTTCGGGACGAGTGCCGGCATGCAGGAATTCTGCGACGGATACCTGCATCATGAGGATGCGATTCTGGAGAAGATATCCGAACCCTATGATCTGTTCGTGGCAGACCCGCTGATCTTAGAGCGGATCCGGGCGGGCAGAGCGTGCAGGAAGATTTCAGCGCCGGTGCACGCGGTGTCCAGCCGGGCACACATGCACGAGTCCTGGCAGATGACAAGTGAGGCGGAGTGGGACCGGCGATTGAATACAGCAGCTGCAGACAAGTAAGGCATGAACAAAGAGAAGAAAGGAAAAGGTATGTTTAAAAAGATGAGACACGGTGTATCCGCGGCCCTTGCAGTCATTCTGGGAGCGGGAATCCTGGCGGGCTGCGGCAACAGCGCAGGCAGCACTTCATCGACAGGCGGCACGTCTGCCGCTTCGCAGACGAATGCATCCGCGAGTGCGTCCGTGACGGCAGCGCAGACGGCAGAGTCGCCGGCAACCGTCACGATCACCGACCATGCCGGCAGGACTGTCAGCGTACCGGCGGATCCGAAGTCAGTCGTCGTGACGAGCGTTCTGCCATTCGCTTCGGTTCTCACGGTATATCTTGATTCGGCCAGTTCCATAAAGGCGATGGAACCGGCGAGCATGAACGCGGCCAGGAACGGGATCCTCAGCGAACTCTACCCGGAGATCCTGGATGTGGATACGGATATCATGAACGGTGACGATCTGAACATCGAGGCGGTTGCGGCGCTGAATCCGGATGTCGTCTTCTACAACGCCGGAAACACCAAGGAAGCCGAGTCCCTGGAGAACGCAGGCCTCACCGCAGTCGGAATCTCTCCAACCAAGTGGAACTATGACTGCATCAAGACCTATGAGGAGTGGATCAGTCTGCTCAACGAAATCTACCCGTCCCGCTCCGCAGGCCGTGAAGATCTGGTGGAGGCCTACAGCAAGGAGATGGAAGAGAAGATCCAGGCGAAGACAGACGCACTCTCTGACGATGAAAAGCAGAAGGTTCTATTCCTGTTCCAGTATGATGACAACACGATGGTCACCTCCGGCTCCAGTTTCTTCGGTCAGTGGTGGTGCGATGCCGTCGGCGCCAGGAATGCAGCGGAAAGCGTATCGGCGGACAACTCCAATGCGACGATCACCATGGAGCAGGTGTATGAATGGAATCCGGATGTGATCATCATCACCAACTTCACCAAGACGCAGCCGGAGGATCTGTATGACAATGCGATCGGATCGGACGACTGGAGCAGCGTGAAGGCCGTCGCTGATCACCGCGTGTACAAAATGCCGCTCGGCACGTACCGCACGTATACGCCGGGTGTTGACACCCCGCTCACCCTGGAGTGGCTTGCCCAGGCGGTGTATCCGGAACTCTTCTCCGACGTGGACGTGGTTGCGGACGTAAAAGATTACTACAGTGAGCTGTACGGCATCACCCTGACCGATGAGCAGGTCCAGGCGATGTACAATCCCAACAGCGCAGCCGGGACTCTGAACTGAGAGAAGGAGGCGGCGTGAGCGTTCAGAAACGATACCGGATGCTGATGACTGCCTGCATCATCGCGCTGGCCGTGACCGGTCTGCTGGCTCTGTGCATGGGCCAGTACCGGATCCCGGTCCGGGTGGTGCTCTCGGAGCTTACCGGAAAGGAGAGCGGCATTGCCAATGTTCACAATGTCATATTCCAGATCCGGCTGCCAAGAATCCTTCTCTCAATGCTCGCGGGGGCAGGTCTGGCAGCTGCCGGGCTGGCCTTCCAGAGCATGTTCGCCAACCCGCTTGCGACCCCGGATACGCTCGGGACGGCCAACGGCGCGTCATTTGGCGCGGCGCTCGGCATCCTGATGGGGTTTTCATCCGGCGGCGTGCAGGTGTGCGCTCTTATCTTCGGTGTGCTGGCAGTCTTCCTTGTGTTCCTTGTCACTTCAAGGCCGGGAGGATCCGGGCACTCGATGATCATGATCATCCTGGCGGGCATGGTGGTGAGTTCCCTTTTTTCCGCGCTGGTCTCTCTGACCAAGTATGTCGCGGATCCGCAGGATCAGCTCCCGGTCATCACGTTCTGGCTGATGGGCAGTTTCTCCGGTGTGACCAGAAACAGTCTTCTCATAGGAATGCCGCTCATCATCGCCGGAATCATCATCATCTATCTGCTGCG
>DGVL01000110.1 GCA_002394965.1 Lachnospira sp. UBA4285 | reverse complement strand
CCATGGTATAGGGCTGCAGCACATATGAGCGGATCTGGCTTCCGAAGTTGATGTCCTTGACATCGCCGCGGATGCCGGCCGCCTTCTCCTCATTCTCCTGCTGCTTTAAGAGGAACAGCTTGGCCTTCAGCATCTGCATGGCCTTGTCCTTGTTCTGATGCTGGGAGCGTTCGTTCTGGCACTGAACCACGATGCCGGTCGGCAGGTGGGTGATGCGGATGGCGGAGGACGTCTTGTTGATGTGCTGTCCGCCGGCTCCGCTGGCGCGGTAGGTATCGATCCGCAGGTCGTCCGGGTTGATCTCCACATCCACGTCTTCCTCGATATCCGGCATCACGTCGGCTGAGCAGAAGGACGTCTGGCGCTTGCCCGCCGCGTTAAACGGGGAGATGCGCACCAGCCGGTGAATGCCGTGCTCGCTGCGCAGCAGTCCGTACACGTTGTCGCCGTTGATCTGGATCGTCACGGACTTGATGCCGGCCTCGTCGCCCTCCTGGTAGTCCAGGACCTCATAGGAAAAGCCGTGCTTGTCGGCCCAGCGGGTGTACATGCGGTAGAGCATCGAGCACCAGTCCATCGCCTCGGTGCCGCCGGCGCCGGCGTGAAGCGTCAGAATCGCGTTGTAGGAATCATACGGTCCCGAGAGCAGCGTCTGGATCTCCACACTCTCCAGCTGATCGCTGAAGTCTGCGATCGCCTCCTGAATGTCGCCTGCAAGGGACTCGTCGTCCTCTTCCTCGGCCATCTCGATCATCGTCTCCAGATCTTCCAGCCCGCTCTTCAGGCTGTCATACTCGGTAAATGCCTTCTTCAGGGAGTTCAGCTCCTTCATGGCCTTCTGGGACTTTTCAGCGTCGTCCCAGAACCCCTGCTCCTGCATGTTGAGCTCCATCTCCTCGATCTTGCGCTGTTTCGTATCAAGATCCAGCGATTTGCGGATGCGCTCCATCACCGGCTTGAAATCCTCTATCTGTGCTTTATATTGATCAAGCGAAACCATCAGCTGTTCTGACCTCCGTATAGCTTCCTTCCGTGACAGTTCTTGTACTTTTTCCCGGAGCCGCACGGACACGGATCATTGGGATAGATCTTTCTCGTCACGCGGCGGATCTGTTTCTTCTGCGTCTCTTCACCCCGGTTGGTCGTCACCGGCTGCGCCACCTGCTCGCGCTGCACCGGTTCCTCAACGCGGATGTGCGTGAGCACGCGCACGGTGTCCTCTGCAATGCCGGCCGTCATCTCATTAAACATGGCGAATCCCTCATTGCGGTACGCCACAACCGGGTCTTTCTGCGCATAGGCGGCCAGGCCGATTCCCTGGCGCAGCTGGTCCATGTCGTCGATGTGGTTCATCCACTTCTGGTCCACAACTTTGAGCAGAACCACGCGCTCGATCTCGCCGACCTGCGACTGATCCGGCCAGGCAGCTTCCTTTTCCTCGAAGAGCTTTACAGCCTTTTCCTGCAGGTTCTCAGTCAACTTCTCCCGGGAGGTGATATCGTCCGTTTTCTGAACCGGCTCCATCGGAATGACCGGCAGAAGCACGCGGTTCAGGGAATCCAGATCCCAGTCATCCACCGACGCCTCGGGGCTCACGCAGCGGTTCACGGCCGATGCCGTGACATCGCGCACCATGCCGACAATCGTATCATGCATGTCGGCATTCTCCAGGACTTTGCGCCTCTCGGCGTAGATGAGCTCCCGCTGCTCGTTCATGACCTGATCATACTGCAGCAGGCGCACACGGATACCGTAGTTGTTGGTCTCGATGCGCTTCTGAGCGGTCTCGATAGCCTTGGAGAGCATCTTGTGCTCAATCCTGTCGTCCTCGCCAACCCCCAGCGTCTCGAAGACCTTCATGAGGCGCTCCTGACCGAAGAGGCGCATCAGATCATCTTCCAGCGAGATATAGAACTGAGACTCTCCCGGGTCTCCCTGACGGCCGGAACGGCCGCGCAGCTGATTGTCGATTCGTCTGGACTCGTGGCGTTCTGTGCCGATGACCTTCAGGCCTCCGGCCGCTCTCGCCTCATCGTCCAGCTTGATATCCGTACCACGGCCGGCCATGTTCGTGGCGATGGTCACGGCGCCGTGACGGCCCGCGTCCGCTATGATCCCGGCCTCGAGCTCATGGTACTTGGCATTCAGCACGTTGTGCGCAATGCCGCGCCGCTTGAGCATTCCGGAGAGCAGTTCGGAAGTCTCGATGGAGATCGTACCCACCAGAACCGGCTGCCCCTTTTCGTGTGCCTCCACTACCGCGTCGATGACAGCCTTGTACTTGCCCTTCTTGGTCTTGTACACCGCATCGTTCAAATCTTTGCGGATCACGGGACGGTTGGTCGGAATCACGACAACATCCATGTTGTAGACTTCACGGAACTCCTGCTCCTCGGTGAGCGCGGTACCGGTCATGCCGGCTTTCTTCTCGAATTTATTGAAGAAGTTCTGGAAGGTGATCGTCGCGAGCGTCCTCGACTCCCTCTTGACCTTCACGTGTTCCTTCGCCTCAATGGCCTGGTGCAGGCCGTCGGAATAGCGGCGCCCCGGCATGACACGGCCGGTGAACTCATCGACGATTAGGACCTCGTCGTCCTTCACGATGTAATCCTTGTCGCGGAACATCAGGTTGTTGGCGCGCAGAGCCAGGATCACGCAGTGCTGGATCTCCAGGTTCTCGGGGTCCGCATAGTTGTCGATGTGGAAGAATTTCTCCACCTTGTGGACGCCGGACTCCGTGAGGGTGACGATCTTGTCCTTCTCATCCACCACGAAATCGCCGTCTTCCTCAAACGTCTCGCCCATGATGGCATCCATCTTGGAGAGATCGTGATAGGTGCCTCGCCGAAGCTGATGCGCCAGTACGTCACACAGCTCGTAGAGCTGGGTTGACTTGCTGCTCTGCCCGGAGATGATGAGCGGCGTTCTCGCCTCATCGATCAGGACCGAGTCCACCTCATCGATGATGCAGTACTTCAGGCCGCGCAGCACGCACTGCTCTTTGTAGATGGCCATGTTGTCGCGCAGATAGTCGAAGCCGAGCTCATTGTTCGTGACATATGTGATATCGCAGTTGTAGGCGGCCTTCCGCTCCTCGGACGTCATGTCGTGCAGCACCACGCCCACGGAAAGCCCCATCCACTCGTGGAGTTTCCCCATCCACTCGGCATCGCGCTTCGCCAGGTAGTCGTTGACCGTCACGATGATGACGCCCTCGCCTGCAAGCGCGTTCAGATACGCCGGCAGTGTGCAGACAAGCGTCTTTCCTTCGCCGGTCTTCATCTCGGCAATGCGGCCCTGATGCAGGATGATGCCGCCGATGAGCTGCACGCGGAAGTGCTCCATGCCAAGCACCCTTTTCCCGGCTTCCCGCACCGCAGCGTATGCCTCGGGCAGGATGTCATCCAGCGTCTCGCCCTCAGCCAGCCGGGCCTTGAACTCCGTGGTCTTGGCTTTCAGCTCGTCGTCACTGAGTTTCTGCATGGCCGGGCGCAGCTTTTCAATTTTGTCTACAATCGGACGGATCCGCTTCAGCTCGTGATCGCTGTGCGTTCCGAAGATTTTCTCACCAAATCCCATTTTTTACAGCATTCCCTTCTTCAAAGCAGTGCGCGCGCCGCAGCGGACACACTGAGCCATAATGTATTGATGATAGCACACTTCCCGCTGCTTGTCATCTTCCCGGGACTGCGGATAAAAAACACCGGAATGCCGCGGCATTCCGGTGTCACACGCCTTTGCGGCGCTGCTATGTATCGGTTCAATCAAGTTCCGGCTCGATCAGGCCGTAGGTGCCGCCCTTGCGCTTGTACACCACGTTCACCTCATCGGTCTCCCCATTGTAGAACACGAAGAAATTGTGGCCCAGCAGTTCCATCTGAACGCAGGCCTCCTCCGGGTCCATCGGCTTTACCGCGAACTTTTTGGTGCGGATGATCTTCACGTCATCCTGCTCGTCCGCATATTCCTTCTCGATGTACTCCTCGCGGAAATCCTCGGCATTCTGCTGTCTGTCGATGATCTTGTTCTTATATTTCTTAAGCTGCCTCTCAATGACCTCCTCCACCAGGTCTATCGAGACATACATGTCAGAGCTGGTCTCTTCGGCTCGGATGATCTTGCCCTTGACCGGGATCGTGACCTCGATCTTCTGATCCTCCCGGGTCACGGAAAGCGTCACATGCACCTCCGTCTCCGGCGCGAAGAATCTGTCCAGCTTTCCGAGCTTGCTCTCCACTGCCGAGCGAAGCCCTTCCGTGACGTCAATGTTTCTTCCAGTTATGATAAACCTCATGATGTCACACTCCTTTCACGTTAACTGTGAATTTATTATATCACATCAAGGCGTATAAACAAGCAGATTAGCCGATCGCCCGCTCCGCAAAATCCGCATATTTCCGCGCTTGTAAGTCCTTACGTCCATTTCTTTCCTGTCAGTATTCCCGACTCTTCAAGGCAGAAATATAAAGCCGCTGTCAAGTCTTTGTAAACAACTTCCGAAGATTTTCCGTTTTGAACAAATTCTGGATGCTCCCACAGGGTTTTTGGTTTTCCACTTTCTGCGTGTCCCCGGAATGTGGAAAAAGTGGATAACTCGGTTGAAAACTCATTTTATCTGTACTTTCGCATCCACACGCTGTCCACAGACGGCGCGTTCATTTCGCGTGTATAGTTTCCATATTCCGGAAGTTTTGTTCACATTGCACAAAAATGTAAATGTCAATGAAAAACTGTCCAAAGGCCGTAAATATTCCGGAAGCCGCATAAAATCTGCATCTTCCGGCAGTTGCATTGTAATGCTTTTTTGAGTATAGTTTAGGCATATTCACAGGGGAGGAAGCCATGTCAGAAAAAATAAACGCCGGGCAGAAAACGGCCGTCATCACCGGAGCATCCCGGGGAATCGGAAGAGCAGTGGCCCTGGCTCTGGCAGAGCAGGGGTATCGTCTTGGCCTGTGCTGCCGG
The DNA here is from genome assembly GCA_002394965.1 of Lachnospira sp. UBA4285. Taxonomy (GTDB): domain Bacteria; phylum Bacillota; class Clostridia; order Lachnospirales; family Lachnospiraceae; genus UBA4285. The sequence goes on along the minus strand of DGVL01000110.1, from coordinate 25,238 downwards.
AAAGATATCCGGAAGCTCAGAGAAGTTGAAAGCCGGGCACTCAATGCCGGAGCACCAAAGGTGCTGGTCAGGCAGGCGGACATGTCTGTGTACGAAGAGGGAACCGAATTCGCGGAAGCGGTTCTGCGCGAATTCGGACATGCGGACGTGCTGGTCAACAACGCCGGAATGAGCATCGTCGGCCTGTTTCAGGACCTGACGCCGCAGGACTGGAGAAAGATCACGGACACCAACATCGGTTCCGTGTACACAATGTGCCACGCGCTTCTGCCATCGATGATCCACCGCAAGGCTGGCCGCATCATCAACATCTCCTCGGTCTGGGGGAGTGTGGGCGGGAGCTGTGAGGTGGCATATTCCGCCACGAAGGGCGCCGTGAATGCGCTCACGAGGGCGCTCGGAAAAGAACTGGCGCCCAGCGGCATCGCCGTCAACGCCATTGCCTGCGGAGCCATCGACACTCAGATGAACACCGTATTCGGAAAGGAAGCCCTGGACGGACTCGCGCAGGAGATCCCGGCCGGGCGGATGGGGCGGCCGGAAGAAGTAGCGGATACCGTGCTGGCGCTTCTGGAGGCACCGCTATACCTCACCGGCCAGGTGATCACGCTGGACGGCGGCTGGACCTGACCCAGGTCACCTGTGTACGCAGGGCGCCATGCGTCTCACATGCCGTCAGGCGGATCGAGCTTTGCAGAAAATGTCCCCTCGTACTCACAAAACATCGTCTCTTCCACCTTGTGCACGGATACCGTCACATCTTTTTCCCGGTCAAACGAGAACACGAACGTGACACTGCCGATGCTGGTATCAATGATCTGCGCCCGGATGAGAAGAACGTGCGGGTCATGCCATCCGGCGCTCACCGCGCAGCGCTGGCCATACCCCGGGAATGTCTGAATATTGTTCTGGCCGAACGCGAAGAGCAGCTCGTGCTCCCCGGTCTTGTTCTCATACAAGAGCACGCCGGCGTCATCGCCAAAGGAAAGCCCGAACGACGTGATGCCGCAGGAATTCGGATCCGCCTTCCATCTGCGCCCGTTTATACTGTCGGTATACGAATCCGACGGCGCCCCGGGTATGCAGATGAGCTGGCGGGTCCTGGCGAAGTGTTCGAGCGCCGCCGCGGCAGTGGGCGCCTCCGGAAGCGGTTCGTCGCGGAGCTTCGGCCAGATGTACTCGTAGAACGCATCGAATATCAGTTGGGTGCCGCCGGAGCGCGCCTGTGTGTCCGCCGTAGTGACCATCAGCAGATCCTGATCCGGCCAGCACACCGCGAGCTGACCGCCCATCCCGTACATGCCGAACGCCCCGTGCGAAAAACGCCAGAACTGCCAGCCGTACCCCTGCATCTGCTCTTGTGTCATCCCCGTTGCGAAAGTGTCTGCGTGCTTGCGCATCGCCGCCTTCAGGTAGTCCGGCGGCAGCAGCTGCACGCCGTCCTCATCCCGCCCGTCGTGCGACACGACCCACAGGACGCGCAGAAGACTTCTTGGCGTCATCATCAGTCCGGAGCCGCCCATGGACACGCCCTGCGGGTCCGTGAGGACAAATGCGTCCTTCCCGGCGCCGAGCCGGTTAAGGAATCTCCCGCGCAGAAATTCGATCAGCGGCTGACCGGTCATTTTTTCTACCAGTGCGCCGAGCACGTGCGTGCTGCCCGTGTCATAGTGGAAATTCATGCCCGGGCGGTGATCCGGACGGGTTGTGAAAAAAGAGCCCACCCAGTTGGTCACGCCCTCCGCCTTGTACGTCGTCTCGTCAAAGCATGTGCGCATCGAGAGCATCTGCCGGATCGTCAGTTCTCCCATATACGGGAACGGTCCGGAAGCAGAAGTATACTCCGGAAAAAAGCGGGCGATCTTATCGTCAAGGCGGATGCGCCCGTCCGCCACCAGGAGTCCGATTGCCAGCGATACAAACGATTTCGTGATGCTGAACATCCTGTGCGGCGTCGTCTGTGTGTACGGCCCGTAGTACACTTCCGCCACGAGGGAGGTGTGCCGCATCAGAAGAAAGGAATGGATCGGAATGCCCTTATCCTCCAGCGCCATGAGCATGTTTACAACCGCCATGCTGGGAATCCCCTGGGACTCACAGCTCACATGATCCAGAAAACTTTTCTGCATGCTTTTTCCTCTCTTTACTTTCGCACGTTTCTTCCGCAAAAACCGTATCTGAATTATAGCACGCTCCCGGGGCGAATAAAAAACAGATCCTTCAGGACGCACACCGCATGGAAATGCTATAATAGGGTACTCATGCCGGGGCGCGGCAGCGTTTCCGGCATCCTGCATCTTTCAGGCGCATCTGTCAGCATCGGAGGGATTTTAATGTCTGAATCGGATTTTAAAAACGAAAAACAACAGCGCGCCAGGCTGGGGCAGAAAGCCGGAATGACCGGCATAGCGTTCAACTGCATGCTGTTTCTTTTTAAGCTCACCGCGGGGCTTTTGTCCCACTCCATGTCGATTGTGTCGGACGCCGTCAACAACCTGACCGATGCCGGATCGTCCCTGCTCACGATTTACGGCTTCCGCCTCGCCATGAAGCCGGCTGATGAGGAACATCCTCTGGGGCACGGCCGCTTCGAGTACATCACGGGGCTTCTGATCTCCGTCATCATACTGCTGGCCGGATTTGATCTGCTGCGCTCCTCCATCTCTGACATTCTGACGGGATCGGAGGCGCCGGACATATCGGCCATGTCCTTTGCCGTGCTTGCCGTGTCCATCGCTGTCAAGTTCTGGATGTCGCACTTCTACCGCAGCACCGGCAGGAAACTCGGCAGCACGGCGGTGGAAGCAGCGGCGGCAGACTCTCTGTCAGACTGCGCCGTGACCGGAGTGGTCCTGCTGTCCGCTATTTTAAACGCGACTGCCGGCATCGACATTGATTCCTGGGCGAGCCTCATCGTGTCCGCCTTCATCCTCTGGTCCGGCTGGAAGGAGCTGATGGAAACCGCAAGGCCGCTGCTGGGCGGCCGGCCGTCTGACGAGCTGGTCCACGCCATTCTTTCCTCCGTCATGGAAGATCAGAAGATCCTGGGAGTTCACGATCTGGTCATCCACGATTACGGCCCGGGCAGGGAATTCGCCACGATGGACGCGGAACTCCCGGACAGTCTGTCCTTCCGGGAATCGCATCTGATTGTAAATGAGGCGGAGCGCCGGGTCGAGAGCGTGACGGGCGTGGAGACGACGATCCACGCGGACCCGGTGCGCATCGGCGACGCGAAGAACGATGAGACGGAGCGGCTCATTCGAAATCTTCTGGTCATCGTCGATCCCGGAATGACGATGCACGATTTCGAGATTCAGGAGGCAGATGGAAAGCAGACTCTCACCTTTGACGTCGTGCCCTCCCCCGCCAACCAGACTCCTCCGGCACAGCTCCGGGAGAAACTGAAACGGGTAATCGCCAGCCGGCTTCCGGGCGTGGAGCTGGTGATCCGCATCGATCCTTTCAGCGTGCGGTAAATCACTTCATGAACTGATCGATTGCCTTGTTGAGCTCATCAAGTTCATGGCGGTCATTCTCGCGGATGGCGTCCACGATGCAGTGGGATATATGTTCCTTGAGCAATTCTTTGCCCGCGTTGTCCACCGCCGCCCGCACAGCCGAAAGCTGCAGGAGGACTTCCGAGCAGTCTCTGCCGGAGTCCAGCATTCCGCGGACCGAGTGAAGATGTCCCTCGGCCTTCGCAAGGCGCAGGGAGATCTTCCGGATCACTTCCGGATCATGCGTGTGGGCGTGATCTGTGTGCGCGTGTTCTTTTCCTTCGTGTGTGTGCTCTTCCTGCATGGTAAATCCCTTCCTCGTAAAATCCCTTCTCACCGTCCGGGTGGATTCCGGACTATCACCGGTTAGAAACGTGCGCCGCCGGGCGCACCACAAGCAAAGAGGCCGGGGAAGGCATCTGCCCTCTCCGGCCCGTCTATTCCGGATTACCAGTATCATTCCCCGATATCTTGTTCGTTCTTCGGCGTATAGTCTCTGTCAAGCGCTTTCGGATCGGACACATCCATGTTGATCGCCTCGCTTGTCATCGCGGCAGCTACGCCTCCGCGGCTTGTCTCCGGGCCGATGCAGGGATCCGCTTTGGGCACCGGCTTTTTGCGCGGTCTGTCATCCGGCTTTATCGCGTCGCCGATTCCCATTGCCTCGCCGGCAACCCCCAGCGTCTCCACCACCTTGGTGATGTCGGACGGCATGAAGATCTTCGTGGACCGGCCGTCCGCAACATCCTTCAGGGCCTGAATTCCCTTGTACTTCAGGACGCCGTCGGAGATTTCGGCGGCATTGAGCATTTTGATACCGTCCGCCTCCGCCTCGTAGACAAGCTGAATCGACTTCGCACGGCCTTCTGCCAGCGCCACCTGCGCGTCACGCTCCGCCTCCGCGGCCAGGATCTTGGCGCGCTTGTCGCCTTCTGCTCTGGAAACGACCGCCTCCTGGTGCGCCTGCGCCTCCAGGACCGTCTGGCGCCTCTCGCGCTCGGCGCGCATCTGCTTGGTCATGACCTCCTCGATCTCCTTCGGAGGCTGAATATTCTTGATCTCAACGCGGGTCACCTTGATGCCCCACGCGTCCGTCGCCTGATCCAGAACCTGCTGCATCCTGGCGTTGATGGACTCGCGCGACGTGAGCGTCTGATCCAGCTCCATATCGCCGATGATCGAGCGCAGCGTCGTCGCCGACAGATTCTGCAGGCCGGCCATCGGATTCTCGACCCCGTAGGTGTAGAGCTTCGGGTCAAAGACCTTCATGAACACAACCGAGTCGATCTGCATCGTCACATTGTCCTTCGTGATGACAGGCTGCGGCGGGAAATCCAGCACCTGCTCCTTCAGCGACACCGTGCGCACGATCCGCTCGATGAACGGGGTCTTGATGTGAAGCCCCGCATTCCAGGTCGTCTTGTACTTTCCCAGTCGCTCGATGACAAATGCATGCGCCTGCGGCACGATCCGGATATTCGTGAAGACCAGGATCAGCACAAAGACAATGATAATTGCCAGTATTACCAGTCCCATAGTTTTCCTCCCCCCTTGCAAGGGCTTTACGGTTGCTTACTCATGTCGGTCCGAATCACCTGATCCCGCAGCTTCAGAACCAGACTGGGCGATACGGAAAGCTCGTCGATTCCCATCTTCAGGAATGTCCTGGTCAGCTGCGGATCCGCCCCCAGCTCGCCGCAGATGCCGATCCACTTGCCGTACTTGTGGGCGCTGTCCGCCGCCATCTTAATGAGCTTCAGGACGGCCGGATGATGCGTATCCAGGAACGGGTCCAGCTTGCGGTTCACCCGGTCGATCGCCAGCGTGTACTGCGTCAGATCATTGGTTCCGACGCTGAAGAAGTCGACTTCCTGTGCCAGATCGCCGGCAATTAAAGCCGCTGCCGGCGTCTCGATCATGATGCCGAGCTCCACGTCAGGCTTGTAGGGGATGCCGTCAGCCTTGAGCGACGCCTTCACTTCCTCGCAGATCTGCCGGATCTTTCTGACTTCTGCGACCGATATGATCATCGGGAACATGATAGAAATGTTACCATACATCGCCGCCCGGTACAAAGCCCGCAGCTGCGTCCTGAAAATCTCAGGCCTTGTCAGGCAGATGCGGATCGCCCGGTAGCCGAGCGCCGGGTTCTCCTCGTGCTCAAGGCCAAAGTACGCGCACTGCTTGTCCGCGCCGATGTCAAGTGTGCGGATGATGACCTTCTTGCCGGCCATATTCTCCGCAACCTGCTTGTACGCCGCAAACTGCGTCTCCTCACTGGGGAAATCCTCACTCTGCAGGTACAGGAACTCGCTGCGGAAAAGTCCGATGCCCTCGGCGTCATTCTCCAGGACTTTCGCGACATCGGCCGGGCTTCCGATGTTGGCGAAGATCTTGATCTTCTGCCCGTCAGCTGTCACGCTCTCGCGCCCTTTTAGCTGTGCCAGAAGCGCCTTGCGCTCATCGTATCCCTGCTTGATTTTTCTGTACTTCTCCAGCGTCTCTTCGTCCGGGTCGATGATGACCTCACCGGACGCGCCGTCCACGATGGCAGTCTTCCCGTCCGCTTCTTCTGTCAGGCCCGCGCCGAGTCCGATGACCGCCGGGATGCCCATGCTGCGCGCCAGAATGGCGGTGTGCGAACTGGACGACCCCTGCTGCAGGATAAAGCCCATGACCTTGCTCTTGTCCAGCTGCACCGTCTCTGACGGCGCCAGGTCGTCAGCCGCGATGATATAGCGGTCGTCAGCCAGTTCATTGTCCTTCCCGGCGCCGCTCAGGATCCGCACGAGCCGGTCCGAGATGTCCTTCACGTCCGCCGCGCGGCCCCGCATGTACTCGTCATCCATGGCCAGGAACATCGACGAGAAATTGTCCGCCGTCGTGCCGATCGCGTACTCGGCGTTGATCTCCTGGGTGCGGATGATATTTTCCACAGACTCTGTGTAATCCTGGTCCTCCATCATCATCTGATGCACTTCGAAGATCGCCGCGTCCGCCTCGCCCACCGACTTCAACGCCTTTTCGTGAAGCTCCTGAAGCTGCCGCAGGCCTTCCGCCTGGGCTCCGTGAAAGCGCTCCACCTCGGCCTTAGTATCGTCCACATGATACCGTTTGATCACGCTTCTGGCTCTGCGGTAGAAATGAATCTTCCCGATGCAGACGTCATTGAAGACGCTCTTCCCCTTCAGTCTCATCATATGCGGCTGCCTCCCACGAGCTGAATCTCTATATAAACTATAGCAAAAAAGCTCGCCATGGTAAATATCCGGTTTGCGGGAGGCTGTCAGATTTTACGAGGCGGTACATATCCCTGGAAAGGCTTAAACGCTCAGCTTCTTCTCCATCAGGTAACTTCCGAGAAGGAAAAAGATCACGATACAGGCTGCGTCCATACAGATGAAAGCTGCAAACTGAAGCGCTTCGGGCACCGCCGCCGCGACATGCCCGCTGAGGCTGATAAACGCGGCGAAAAGAATGATAAATATCAGAAGTGCAAACCAACCGCCGCCTTTCCGTCCGTTCAGAACGGTCGACTGCACAATCTCCGCAAAGTAAAGTTCCATGAGAACCAGAAGGACAAAGCCGTACGCCGTGCCGATGATCTCTGCCGCCTTAAGGGCAAGGTCCGGCATGGAAAAACCGCTGTCGCCAAGTGAAGACAAAAGAGCGCTCAGCAGTCCCTCTGTGGATCCGGAAGCACGGTAGATGACACCTGCGTCCACGCAGGCGAAAAGTCCCGTAACCGCTCCCTGCACAATCAGCCAGATGATGGCTGTGAGAATCTTGGCGCCGAGAATGCTCTTCGGGCTTCTCGGCGTCAGAAACAGCATGTAACTCTGCTTCGTGTTGAGTTCCCGGTACAAAAGATCCGCGCTCTGAGATGGGGCCAGGAGAATTCCCGCTGCCGAAGAGCAGAGCAGGATCATACATCCGGTCAGAAGGACATTTTCCGCCCGAAGTATAGTTCCCAGAAGAAACGCACCTTCTCCGGCTGCCGCGATGATGAGAATTACCAGATTTAAAAACCGGGTCTTCCGGAATTCATATTTTAACAGTTCTCTCATAGAATACCTCATTCCTTTTACTCGTTCACTGCATCAGCTGCCGGTAGCGGTCCGCAAGCGACAGTCCTGCCTGATCTCTGAGATCTTCGGTGTCCCGGATCTCCAGGATTTTCCCGTGCCGGATGAAAACCGCCGTGCTCGCGATGGACTCCACCTCTTCCACCAGGTGGCTCGAGATCACAATGGCCGCATCCGGCGTCATCGCGCCGATCACGGCATCCAGTACCTGATCCCTTGCCACCAGATCAATGCCGTTAAGCGGCTCGTCAAGAAGATAGACCGACGCGTAACGCGACATCGACGCCGCCAGGCGCAGCTTCGCGTTCATTCCCGAGGACAGATCCCGCACGCGCGCGTCCGGCGCCAGATCAAGCCTGGCCAGCATTTCCTTAAACTTTTCCGTGTCAAAATCCTCGAAGAAATCCCTGTAATACGTGCCGACATCCGCGACCCGCATCCAGTTGTAAAAGTAGGACTCCGTCGGCATGTAGGAGATCTTTTTCCGGCTATTAATGCCGACCGGCTCTCCGTCCAAGTACACATCTCCGGAGGTTGGCTTCGTGAGTGTCGCGGCGATCTTCATCCAGGTCGTCTTGCCGCTGCCGTTCGGCCCGAGGAGCAGGTACGTTTTCCCCGGCTCGACGGCAAATGAAATATCATCGACAGCTGTTTTGGAGCCGAATTTTTTTACCAGATTTTTTGTCTCAAGCATCTGTTTTTCCCTTTCCGTTTCCTGTATCTTCTTTTGTCTGTTCTTCCGGTCCGTCCCAGGCAGCGAGGATTTTCAGGAGTTCCTTCCTTTCAAATCCCAGTCCCCTCATCTCCCGGACATACTGCGCGGTGTATCCGTCTGCCATCTCGCGAAGCATCGTGCCTTTGAGCTGCGGATCATCGCGCACATAGGTCCCCATGCCGCGGCGGGTTTCCGCCACCCCCTGCGCCTCAAGCACCTGATAGACCCTCGCGGCCGTGTTCGGATTGATCCGGTAACGGACCGCCAGATCCCGGCAGGACGGAAGCTTGTCCCCGGGATGTACCGTCCCGGAGGCAATTTCTCTTTTAATATCTGTCACAACCTGCTGATAAATCGGCAGGGAAGCGTCAAACTGCATATCGGCTCCTTTCTCATGCCGTATTAGTGAACTATCTATATAGTACACTAAGATAATGAAATGTCAACTCAAAATTCAAGCTCTCAAAGACTGTTTTTTTTGTGTAAATATATTGACATTCTCTTGAATCTGTAACACTTAAATTATATAATTTTTATAGTAATTGCAGGAAAACGCATCGTGATTGTCAATTCATGCACTTTAGTAACCCAAGTCATTTTATCGTTAAGGGGGAAACTCTATGCACTGTAACACAGAAGTCTTTGTCACCATGAATGCGCTTCTCTTCGGTACTGTCCTGCAGGCTCTCCGGCGGGAGAAGATCCCCTATGACACAAGGCAGGTGCCGACGGGGATCAGCAACCGCGGGGGCAACATGGCAGGGGGCTTAGGCGAGTGCGCCAATTTCAATGTTTTATTCTACGTATATGTTCCGAAAAAAATGAAAGAACAGGCTCAGGAAGCAATCGCCAGTGCCCAGCACGAGTTCAGTAATCAGCGTTATTAAAACGGCCGGCCACGAGAGGCATCTTCCTCTCGCAGCCGGCCGTTCCGGTATCGTATTATTCCATTATTTCTGTACGAACTCCGCGATCGGATCCGCCGACTGATAGCCCATGCGGTAGAGGTCCTTGATGGCCTCTTTATCCTGGGTCAGTGTCTTCATGCGGCCTGTCGAGTACGGAGCTATGATGAGGACTCTGCCTTCTTTTTCGCAGCGTTTGCACAGATCCAGCTGCTCATTGTAGAGCCTTGCGCGCTGGCGCAGATCCTCGGCGGACTTCGGGAACTTTCTGAGTCCGAGCGCCATGCGGCGGTCAGCGGTGTCCGTGCGGTAGAAATTGCGCGGTTTCGTCAGAATGACAACGACCTTGTCGCAGCCGTCGTCGAAGGCCTTCTGAAGAGGAATCGGATCGGACAGCCCGCCGTCAAAATAGAAGCGTCCCTTCACCGGATACGGGCGGTCGATCACCGGAACGCAGCAGGACGCCTTGACGATGCCGTAGTTGTCCTGCTTCATGTCCGCCTTTGTGAAGTAATGCGGCCTGCCGGTCCTGGCATCCGTCGCCACCACGACCATCTGCCGGTCGGAGGCTGCAATCGCCTCATAGTCCAGAGGATACTCGCCGTCTGCATTACTCAGGGTGCTGTAGATATAGTCCAGGTTCACATAATATCCGCGCTTCAGGAAGTTGGACCAGCCCATATACTCGCGGCGGAACCCGTAATCCGTATAGAACTTGTAGTTGCGCCCCGCCTGCCCGGCGACATAGGACGATACATTGGCGGCACCGGCGGAAACACCCGCGCAGTAGTCGAAATTGATCTGGTGCTGCATGCAGTAATCCAGCACACCGGCTCCGAAGGCACCCCTCGTGCCTCCGCCCACATCGATGACTCCGATCATAGTTTTCCCTTTTATCTGGCCTGATACTTTCCGGCCGTCTTTAGTCTTGCCATGGCGCGCGCCATCGCGGCGCGGTTCATGTGGTACTCCACGATACTCTGCTTGTTGACCATGCGCTCGCGAGCCCGCTCCAGGGCCTCCTGGGCACGGTACACGTCGATCTCCTCCGGTCTCTCACAGGAGTACACGATCATCGTGACTACGTTGTCCTTCACCTCGACAAAGCCATGCGAGACCGCCGCCGTGCGCCACTGTTCATCGCCCGGAAGCTGGTAGCGCATCGTTCCGTTCTGAACCGCCGCCGTCATGGTTTCGTGGTGGGCGAGAACCTCGATGTCTCCCCGAAATCCGGGGAAGATCAGCTTCTCACAGGGTCCGTCATAGAATTTCCTGTCGCAGCAAAAGACCTTGAAGGTAAATTCTGCCATTGCTAAAAGAGCCTCACTTCAGTTGTTCCGCTTTTTTCTTCGCGTCCGCGATGGTGCCGACATTGAAGAACGCCGACTCCGGGACATCATCGAGTTTTCCGTCCAGGATTTCCTTAAAGCCCTCGACCGTATCCTTTACGCTCACATACACGCCGGGAACGCCGGTGAAGTTCTCCGCCACGAAGAACGGCTGCGAGAGGAATCTCTGAACCTTGCGGGCGCGGTACACCAGCTTCTTGTCCTCATCGGAGAGCTCATCCATCCCCATGATGGCGATGATGTCCTGCAGTTCCTTGTAGTGCTGCAGGATCTCCACGACGCGCCTTGCCGTCTCGTAGTGCTCTTCGCCCACAATGTCCGGTTCGAGGATGCGGGAGGAAGAGGCAAGCGGGTCGACGGCCGGGTAGATGCCCTGCTCGACGATCTTTCTGGAAAGAACGGTCGTCGCGTCCAGATGGGTGAATGTGGTCGCCGGGGCCGGGTCTGTCATATCGTCGGCCGGCACATAGACAGCCTGTACGGAGGTGATGGATCCGTTCTTCGTCGAGGCGATCCGCTCCTGCAGCGCGCCCATGTCGTTGGCCAGAGTCGGCTGATAGCCGACGGCCGACGGCATGCGCCCGAGCAGGGAGGACACCTCTGATCCAGCCTGCACGAAACGGAAGATATTGTCAATAAACAAAAGTACATCTCTGTGCTCTACATCGCGGAAATACTCGGCCATGGTGAGCCCCGTCTCCGCCACGCGCATGCGGGCCCCTGGCGGTTCGTTCATCTGTCCGAACACCAGCGCCGTCTTGTCAAGCACGCCCGATGCCTTCATTTCTTTCCAGAGATCATTGCCCTCGCGCGAGCGCTCGCCGACACCGGTGAAAATCGAGTAGCCGCCGGCTTCGCTCGCGACGTTGTGGATCAGTTCCTGAATCAGCACGGTCTTGCCGACGCCGGCGCCGCCGAACAGGCCGACTTTGCCGCCCTTTGCGTACGGGGCCAGCAGGTCAATGACCTTGATGCCGGTCTCGAACATCTCAGCGACCGGACTCTGGTCCGTGAATGGCGGAGCCTGCCGGTGGATCTCCCAGTGCTGCTCTCCTTCCAGATTTTCTCCGCCGTCAAGCGTGTGCCCCAGCACGTCAAACAGGCGGCCGAGGGTCTTGTCTCCGACCGGAACGGATATTCCCTTTCCCGTCGCCGTCACGGCCATATCGCGGGAGAGGCCTTCGCTGGGGGCAAGCATGATGCAGCGGACGATATTGTCCCCTGTCTGCTGCGCCACTTCCATGACACAGGTGCGGCCGTCCAGATCCACGGTCAGAGCTTCCTGAATGTGAGGGAGCTGCCCGGCCGGGAACTGCACGTCCACCACCGGTCCGGACACTGCCGCTATACGGCCGACAGATGTCTTTTTCTCATCCATTTGTCATATCCTCATTCCTTACTTGTGTTCGCTGCGGTACGCTCTGGCACCGGCCGCGACTTCCGTGATCTCCTGGGTGATAGCCCCCTGGCGGACACGGTTGAAGCTCACCGAAAGACCCGCGAGCATGTCCTGTGCGTTGTCCGTCGCCGCCCGCATGGCTTTCATCCGTGAGTTTTCCTCGCTGGCCACCGACTCGACCAGCGCGCCGTAGACGAAGCCGCAGATATAATTGTAGATCACCTGATGCAGCACGCGGTGGGGATTGGGAAGATACAGCGCGTTCTCGGAGTAGTACTCCTGACCGTGCGGCTCTTCTTCGGCCTGTTCCAGGTTCGGATTCGCTCTGTCCAGGTCTCTTCGCTTGTCGTCATCGACATCCGACGGAATGAACTGGTCGGGGTCGATCGGGATCATCGGGTGGATCTGCGTTTCCATGCGCATGGTGTTGACCATGCGGGTGTAGATCATCGTGATGCCGCTGATCTGGCCGCTGACGTAAGCCTGAATCAGTTCCTCCATGATGAGCCTGGAGCGGTGCATGTTCGGAGAGACGCTGGTGTAGTAGAAGTCAGCGACCGGATATCCCTTCGCCGTCAGGTACTGCCGTCCCACCTCGCCGATTACATAAAACCGGTACTTCGGAAGATTCTTCACATACCGTTCCGCGGTCTTCAGCACATCCATGTTGAAGGAACCGCACATGCCCTTGTCGCCGGTCATGACGATGACCGCCAGCGGGGCATCTGCATTTCTTCTCGGGGAGTCCGTGAAATACATGCTGTCAATATGCGGGAAATGGTACAGAATCTTGCCGATTTCCTTCTGGAGTGCGTAGAAGTACGGCTCGCTGTTCTTTAAGTTTTTTCTGGCCTTCTGCATCTTGATGGAAGAGATCATGTACATGGCTCTCGTGATCTTCATCGTGTCATTGATGCTTTTGATCCTGTCGCGGATTTCCTTTTCACTTGCCATATCAAGCCTTGTCTTCTGCCTGCCTGAACTGCCCGCAGGCATCCAGGATGGCAGCCTTCAGCGCGTCGTCAAGCGTCCCGCCCGTCGTGATCCGCTGCAGGAGAGAAGCCTGCTGCGAGTCAAAATACGCCAGGAGCTTCTGCTGCTCCTGCTTGACAGATGCCGGCGGATACGCGTCAAAGACGTGGCCGGTTGCCGCCACGAGCGTGACAACCTGCTGCGCCATGGAAAGCGGTGAGCCGTCCCGCTGTTTGAGCAGTTCCATCAGGCTTCTCCCGTATGACAGCTGCCGTTTGGTGGCGTCATCCAGGTCCGACGAGAACTGGGTGAAGACCTCCATCTCGCGGTACTGGGCGAGATCGATGCGGATAGAGCCGGCGGCTTTCTTCATCGCCCGGGTCTGCGCCGCGCCGCCCACACGGGACACGGAAAGTCCCACATTGACCGCCGGGCGCTGTCCAGCGTTGAACAGATCCTCTTCCAGATAGATCTGGCCGTCGGTGATGGAGATGACATTGGTCGGAATATAGGCCGAAACATCGCCGGCCTGTGTCTCGATGATCGGAAGCGCCGTGATGGAACCGCCGCCCGCCTCCTTCGTGAGTCGGCTGGAGCGCTCCAGCAGGCGGCTGTGCAGATAGAACACGTCGCCCGGGTACGCCTCACGGCCGGGGCTCCTGCCAAGCAGCAGGGAGATCGCCCGGTAGGCCACCGCGTGTTTGCTCAGGTCGTCGTACACGATCAGCACGTCGCGCCCGCTGTACATGAAGTACTCCGCAAGGGCCGTTCCCGCGTAGGGGGCAACGTATTGTCTGGAGGCCGTCTCCGCAGCGGTTGCGGCCACGACGATGGTGTAGTCAAGTGCGCCCTTCCTGCGGAAGTTCTCCACGATCTGCGCGACAGAGGATTCCTTCTGGCCGATGGCCACATAGATGCAGATGACGTTCTTCCCCTTCTGGTTCAGGATCGTGTCCGTCGCTATCGTGGTCTTGCCGGTCTGGCGGTCACCCACGATCAGCTCACGCTGACCGCGGCCGATCGGGAACATCGAGTCGATCGCGAGGATACCTGTCTCCAGCGGGACGCTCACCTGCTCGCGCTCGACAATGCCGGGGGCCGGGAATTCAACCGGCCGGTAGCCGGATGTGTCCTGAATCTCCCCTTTTCCGTCGATGGGCTCGCCGAGCGCATTGACCACCCGGCCGAGGAATCCCTCGCCCACGGGAATGCCGGCGATCTGCCCGGTGCGGACGACCTTGTCGCCCTGCATGACATTCCGGTCGCTGCCGAACAGTATGACGCCCAGCTCGTCCGGCCGGATATCCTGCACCATGCCCTTCACGCCGCTCTCAAAGCAGACGATCTCACCGTAGAACGCGTGATCCGCTCCGGTGACGACCGCGATATTGTCGCCCACGCTCTTCACCCGGCCGACTTCCGCGCCCGTCGCCTTCAGCTTGAAGTCCGCGACATCATCATTCAGTTTTACCAGAAAGCTTTCACCGACAGCCGGAGACTTGCCGGCCTTGTTGACAGCCAGAACAGAGTCCGCGAACTGCGCCACTCTTCCCTTCCGGCTCCAGTCGTACTCCCGGCCGCCAACGCGCAGGATGAATCCGCTTTCCAGCGATTTGTCCTCTATCAGTTCCAGCTCTTGCCTGTGTCCCGCATTCCGGTCGACGAATTCCTGAATCTTCTCAAGCTGCCTGTCGTCCGGCCGGGTCACATACAGAAGCTGGGCCTGCCCTTCTTCTCTGTCAGTACTCAATCCTTTTCACCTGTTTCGCGAATGAATTCATCGTAAAGGCGGGAATCCACATCCGGCCCCGTCTGTTTTGCCGTGATCCGGTCCGCCGCCTCGACTGCCAGCTGGGCCACTTCCTTCTCGGCCTGCTTCATCATGTCGTCGCGCTTCTTCTGAATCTCGTCCTCAGCCGCCGCCTGCATGGTCTTCGCCTTCTCGCCGGCTTCCCGGACGATACTCTGATACTCGGCGTCCGCCTTTTCAGCCGCCTCTTTCAGCAGATCGGCCTGTTTCCGGCGGGTTTCGGCCTCCAGCTGCGTGAGCTTTTCCTGCTGCGCCTTTGCTGCCGCCGTGGCATCGCTGGCCTTCTGGAACTGCTCGTCGATACTCTTCTGTCTCTGCGCAAGAATCTTGTCGACCCTGCCGAACAGGAACTTGCGCATCAGGACGTACAGAATCAGCAGATTGATCACGGTGCCGATGATCGTCACCAAATCAAGCTTTAACATCTCTCACTGTCCTCCTGCTTCCGGGATCATCCAAGCATCAGGATTATCAGAAGTGCAATGACGAATCCGTAGATGGCCGTCGCCTCCGCGAGTGCGCATCCGAGAATCAGGGTCGAGCTGATCTTACCCTGTGCCTCCGGCTGTCTTGCGACCGCCTCGGTCGCCTTTCCTGTCGCGATGCCGATGCCGATACCGGCTCCCAGTGCTCCGAGAACTGCCAGTCCTGCTCCAAGTGCTATCATTTTAAATTACCTTCCTTCCAGATTAGTCAATTGCATCCTGAATATACAGACCTGTCAGGAATACGAAAACGTACGCCTGAAGGATGCCGTCAAAAAGATCAAAGTACAGACTCAGGACGGCCGGAAGAACATACGGCACGACCATCTTGATGAGTTCCATGATGACGAAGGAACCCAGAACATTGCCGAAAAGACGCATGCACAGTGACAGAGGCCGCGTGAAGACCTCCAGGATATTGATCGGTGTCACGATCGCCACCGGCTTTGTGAAACTCTTCAGCCAGCCCTTTACTGTCCTGGCGCGGATGCCGGCCGCCTCAACCAGGACAATGCTCATGAGCGCCAGCGATGCCGTCACGCCCAGATCCTTTGTGGGGGATTTGAATCCGAAGATCCCCGCGATATTGGAGAGTGCCAGGTACAGCAGCACCGTGAGCAGATACGGCACGTAGCACTTTCCCTTTTCTCCAACCACATTGCCGATGAGCGTCTCGAGCTTCGTCACCAGAAACTCGGCAAATGCCTGACGCTTCGAGATGTGGTCGATCTTCATGTCATGGGTGAGCCACAGCGCCAGTATGACCAGAATGGCCATAATCCCCCATGTCACGACAAGCGATTCCGGAATGGCAATACCGTCGAATACCGGGATGGTGAAGACATCATCCACATTCAGCTCAGCCTTGATCGCCTGACTCAGACTGTTCACACTCAGCAGCTCCTTTCTATCGGTATAGATGCACCGACTTATTTGATTATTACTGCAATTGCCAGCATTTGTCAAATTGGCCGGCCCGCGTGTTCAGAAAAAGTGCACAAAGTCGCCCGGGCCGATTTGTCGCCTTTTTAATGCGGCGCGCCGCTGCCGGGCGCACCGCAAGGCTTTTCGGGCACGTGCCAGTCCGCCTTCCCGTCACAGATCCGCCCCCTGAAAGGCAAGGCGGGACCCTTTTTCACCGTCGCCGCTGAAATTCTTGCTGACGGATATCTGATACGGGATCATACTCTGCAGGGCGTCGACGTGGGAGATCACGCCGACCATGCGGTCCGAGCGGGCGAGATCATTCAGAATGCCGACCGCCAGGCGGATGGCATCCGGGTCCAGAGTCCCGAATCCCTCGTCGATGAAGAGGGCTTCAATGCGGGCGCCTCCCTGCTCCTGCGCCACGTCAGACAGCCCCAGCGCCAGGGCCAGAGCCGCCTCAAACTGCTCGCCCCCGGACAGCGTGCTGACACTGCGGCTCTTTCCGGAGTACAGATCCAGGATGGAGAGGTCAAGGCCGTGGAATCCGCCGCCGGATACGTCCGTCTCTCGGCGAAAATAGTAGGCGCCGCCGCTCAGGCGCGACAGCCTTCGGTTGGCCCGGTCCACCATCCGGTCAAACCAGACCTGCTGCACATACGTCTCAAGGCTGAGCTTGTCCGCTCCGCCTCCGCCCGCCGCCCGGGAGAGCGGCGCAAGCATGTTCAGGCGCTGTCTCTGGCTCTCCAGGAGTGCCGACAGGCGTCGCAGATCCGTCAGCACTCCGTCATTCGTGGCTTGCCAGCTGATGAGCACCTGCATCTGCTGCTCTTCTTCCTTGATTCTTTCTGCATTCTTACGGAGTGCCTCTGTGTCCGGCGCCAGGTCCGGCTTCTCCTTGCCCGCAAGGCGCTCACGGTATTCCTGCGCGCGCCCCAGGACCGCGGCCAGAGCCTCGCCCGTCCTGGCGGCGTCACTTCTGGCATGCTCCAGTGCCGCCTCCTGTTCTCGTACCATGGCGTCCAGCTGTTCCGTGCGGCGCCTGGCCTGTGTCAGACTGTCAAAGGCAAGGCCTGCGGCGATGGCACCGCGCTCTGCCTTTGCTGCCGCCACCAGGCTCTGCGCGGCAGAAGTCCCGCCTTCCGCCTCCTGAAGACGAGCACGCAGCGCATCCAGATTCTGCCGCTGCTTCTCCGTCTCCTGCCTGAGAGCCAGCAGCCGGTTTCTTCTGAGCTCCTGCCTCTTTTTATCGCGCTCTGCCGTCTGCAGAGCAGCCTCGGCCAGGGCAAGGGCCTTGTCCACATCCGTCCCCGGTGCAAGGTCTGCCTTTCCCGCCGCTTCCTGAAAGGCGTCTTCAGCCGCCTGACGGCGCACCTGTGCTTCCCTTGCTTCCTCCGAGAGCGTCACGGCCCTGCCCGCCGCGTCCCGCGCTCTTTTTGCCTTCTCATCCCGCGTCTTTTCGCTCAGATCCGCCTGGGTCTCCGGCAGAAGTGCCAGATGCGGATGGTGAAGCGAGCCGCACACCGGGCAGGGTGTGTCCTCCAAAAGGTCTGCTGCGAGGATTCCGGCGATATTGGCGTTAAAAGCGCGCTCGTAATCCGCCGCCTCCTGCTGCAGGCGGTCCGAGAGCCTCTGGGCTTCTGTGTAACTTCGGAGAGCCTCTTTCCTTGTCACCTCCGCCCTGGAGAGCGCGGTGTGTTTCTGTTTCGC
Source organism: Lachnospira sp. UBA4285 (assembly GCA_002394965.1). Lineage (GTDB taxonomy): Bacteria > Bacillota > Clostridia > Lachnospirales > Lachnospiraceae > UBA4285. The sequence goes on along the minus strand of DGVL01000110.1, from coordinate 7,384 downwards.
GTCCAAAAGCATCTGTCTTCTCAGAAGGCCTCTTTCGAGCGCCAGCTGTGACTTCGTGTATTCTTCCTCCGCCCCGGCCAGGGAAGTCATCTCCTGTTCCACCGCCTGCGCCGCCGCCCGGGCAGCCTGTATGGCCGAAAGAATCTGCTTTCGGCGGTCATCCTGTTCCCGGAGTTTCGCGCCGGCCTGTTTCATCTTTGCATCCGCCCTGTCAAGCTTCTCATACCCCGGAAGCTGATCCCTGAGCCTGGTGAGCTCCTGCGAACACGCGTTCCGCGCCTGCGCCGCCGCGCCGTCTAGAAGAGAATGCAGTCTGTCCTGCGCTTCCCGGGCAGCCATCTGCGCCTGCGCGCCCTGTGTCTTAAGTTCCTCCAGTGCCTGAAATTCCGCGAGCTGCTTCTCTTTCTCTGTCCTGCGCCGCGTCAGAGCGTCGCGCTCCTCCTGCAGGCGGCTGCGCTCCTTTGCAAGAAGGCGGATGCGCGCCTTCACCGCCCGGTTCACATCTTCCAGGCCGTCAAGCGGCATCTTCAGGTCTTCCGGGACGACGCCTTCTTTCGCGCGCTGTTTTGCAGCGGCAAGAAGTCTCAGCATTTCCTCTCCGTCAGCACCTTCCTGCCTGTCCGGCAGAATCGCGGCGGAAAGCCTTGCGCAGTACGAAGCGGCGCTGCGGGCGTACTCCTCCTGCGCCAGTGCCGCGTCGCTGATGATCTGCCGTTTGATGCGATCGTAGATTTCTGTGTGGAACAGTCCGCGGAAGATCTTCATCTTCTCGCTTGTGCCGGCGGTCAGGAATGTCATGAACCGTCCCTGCGCCAGGAGGACGATCTGCGTGAACTGCTTCTCGTCCATCCCGAGCAGCTCCCGCACGCGCGCATCCACCTGCTCCTTCCGGGATATGCACCGGCCGCCATCCTCCATGAGTTCGGCCGTGGCCGCGTGGTCAGTCATTCCTTCGCCGCGCCTCTTTGGAACCGGATAGCGCGGCGTGCGCGTGATCTCATACTGCCTGCCGGAAAGTTCAAACACCAGACTGGCCCGCGTCTCTTTCTCCCACGGCGCGTACTGACAGCGCACCGTATCCCCGCGGCGGCCCTCGCTGCAGGTCACGCCAAACAGGGCGAATGTCATCGCGTCAAAGATGGCGGTCTTCCCGGCCCCCGTCTTTCCGGAGATGAGAAAGAGACCGCTGCGGCTCCCCAGCAGCTTCTCAAAATCGATCGTCTGCTCCTGTACGTACGACTCAAATGCCTGGAATGTCAGCCGGATCGGTTTCACCCGTCATCCTCCTCTCCTGCCACGTCCCGGAACAGCTTCGAAAGGTATTCTCTTCTGTCCTTCCGGAGCGCACCGTCCGGTGTGGACCTTGCGAAAAATTCGACCGTAAGTTCCTCCGGGGTCTTGCCCTCCAGCCGCCCGTCCGTGCTGTCGGATGTGTGCGCGTCTATAAGGCGCGGATAGGAAAGCGTGACGATGTTGGGGTAGTACTGCCGAAGTCGGTTCATGCCGTCAGAGACCGGATTCTCGTCCTGAAGCAGAACATACAGGTAGTCGCTGCTGCCGCCCGTCTTCTCTCCCTGCGCCATGAGGGAGGAGAAATCCGATTGCACCGCGCGCACCTGGTGCAGCGGCATCAGTTTCCGGTACGTTATCTCCGGCTTCTGTCCCGGCGCCCCAAGCGTCACGATCGGGACGGCCGGTTCGTTTCCGATATTGCCGGCGGCGTACACAAGCGGCGATCCGCAGTAGCGCACGGTCTCACCCGGGCCGATTCTCTCCGGGCGGTGTACATGCCCCGCCGCCACGTAGTCAAAGCCGCGGTAGGCGGACACGTCGACGTTGTTCAGGCCGCCTCTCTCAACAGGCAGATGAACACCGTCATACGTATCCCGGTATGTGATGAACTGATGCGTCAGGCAGACATTGCGGACAGACGGATCCGGGGGCGCCAGGGAAAGCGCCGCGCTCACCGCCTCCGTCCAGTCTTTCGGCCGCTCTTTCACATATGGCCTCAGCTGAAAGGGAGTCAGATAGGGCAGCAGCGTAAAGACCACCGGCCCGTATTTGTCGTCAAGCGTCACCCTGAAAAGCTTCCCGTCAAAGGCCGGAGCGATGAAGATGTTCTGCCGCGCCAGCACGCCGCTTGCAAAGGACAGCCGGGCAGCGCTGTCATGATTTCCGGGGATGATGAGGACCGGTCTGCCGGAACTGCTCAGCTTCTCCAGGAATTCCGAGTACAGACTGACCGTCTCGGCAGACGGCTGAGATGAGTCGTAGACGTCGCCGGCGATCAGAACCGCGTCCGTCTGCTCTTCCTCCAGAATTCCGATGATCTCGTCCAGAATAAACGCCTGATCCTGCGCCAGGGACAGCCCGTTCAGGCGCAGCCCCAGGTGCAGGTCAGACAAATGCGCAAATTTCATACAATCTTTTTTCCGATGTCCCGTCTGAACGTCACGCCTCGTCGACGATCCGGCGGATCCTGTCCGGGTAGTTGCCGATGATGGCGTGGCAGCCGGCATTCTTCGCCATGCGGATATCCTCTTCTTCGTTGACCGTCCAGACATTGACGTCAAGGCCTGCCTTCCGGCACTCCTCCATATAATCCGGGTACTGAATGTTGTAGAGCGCCGGGTGAAGCGCGGTGACGCCGTACTTCTTCCCGTATGCCGGCATGTCGATCGGGCCGTCACTGTACAGGAACGCGGTCTTTGCCTTCGGGTCCAGCTCCTTGATCTTCAGGACCGAATAATGATTGAATGAGGAGTAGATCACGCGGTCCTCATAGCCGCACGCGTGCGTCAGCTCCACCGTCATCTTCTCGATATCCGGGTAGAAGTACACGCCGGTTTTCAGCTCGATGTTGATCGTAAGCCCCGTATCCTTCAGGGCCTCAAACACTTCCTGCATCAGAGGGATCTGGCAGGGACCCGCCTCCGGATGCGTCTTTGAGGCGTCAAGCGCGCGGATCTCGTCAAATGTCAGATCCTTCACCCAGCCGTGGCCGTCGGTCGTGCGGTCCACCTTCTCGTCGTGGATCACGACAAGCTTTCCGTCTTTCGTGAGCTGCACATCAAGCTCGACGCCGTCCGCGCCCAGTTCGGCCGCCTTTTTGTAGGCGAGAATCGTGTTCTCCGGGTAGTATCCGCTGGCACCTCTGTGTGCCCAGACAAGTGGTTTTTCCATGTTCGTATTCTCCCTTTCCCTGCAGCCGGGCCGGCAAAGTGCGCCCCGGCTTTCCTGATTTCAGCTTCTGTCTGTATTATAGTCGCAAGCGGAGAAAAGCGCCATTTGTCATGGAAATTTTGTAAAAGCGGAACGCTTTACTTCACCCGGAAACGTGCTATGGTATATGAAGAAAAGCTCGTGAATCTCTCACAGAAGGGAACTCTATGCATCCGAAGCTGGACTTGACACGCGGCCCGATTCTGCGCCTTGTCTTTCTGTTCGCCCTGCCGATCATCGGCTCCAACATTCTGCAGCAGCTCTACACAGCGGTGGATACGCTTATCATAGGGAATTTCTGCGGGACGCTGTCCATCGCGGCAGTCGGCACCAGTTCCCAGCCGATCGAGGCTTTCCTCGGCGTCTTCATGGGCATCGGCGCCGGGGTGACCATTCTGGTGTCGATGTACACGGGGAGCCGCAATGAGAGAAGCCTGCGCGATGTCGTCGCCGCCTCGGGGACCTTCACCTGGGTCGTCTCCATCCCGGCTGCCCTCATCGGCATTCTCCTGACTCCCGCGCTGTTCCGCCTGATGCAGGTTCCGGAATCCGCCTTTTCCCTCGCGGTGCTCTACGCCCGCATCGTCTTTCTGGGTCTGCCGGGGAACATGGGCTACAATATGAACGCCGGTATCCTGCGGGGGCTTGGGGACAGCAGTTCGACGTTTCTCTTCCTCATCGTATCCAGCGCGACCAATGTGATCCTGGACCTGCTTTTTGTCGCCGGATTCTCGCTTGATGCAGGTGGCGCCGCGGCGGCGACTTCCATCTCGATGTATATGGCCTGGCTTGCAAGTGTGATCTACATCCGCCGGAAGTATCCGGACATCGGATTCAAGGTCCTGCCCTGCCGGCCGGACGGCCGGGCAATGCGCGCGATTCTCTCCTACGGCCTGCCCCTGGGGCTCAACAATTCCCTGTACTCCGTGGGACATATCGCACTGCAGGCTGCCGTGAATCTCCAGGGCGCCGACTTCATGGCCGGCGCTGCGATCGCCGGAAAGGTGAGCGGAATCGTCGGCATCACGCTCACATCCTTCTCCAGCGCCATGGCGACCTTCACCGGGCAGAACCTGGGTGCCGGGAACTACCCGCGGATCGTTCGGGGCGCCAGACAGATTCTGCTTGTGAGCACCGCCATCACGATCACCGTCTCCGGCGCACTTTTTGCGCTGGCGGCGCCTCTGGCGCGCCTGTTCACAGAGGAGCCGGCTGCCCTTTACTTTGCCGTTCTCTGCCTGCACATCCAGCTGCCGTTTCACTGGTGCTACGGCGTCCTGAACGGCGTCATCAACCTCGCCAACGGACTCGGGCGCGTGCGGTTCTCGACATTTATCAGCCTTTTTATGCTCTGGGCAGTAAGAATCCCCGTGTCCTGGGCGATCGTCCTGCTCGGGGACGGTCACTACGTGAACGCGGGGATTTCCATCAGCTTCGTCGCTGGAATGCTGGTGTCTCTTCTTTTCTTTAAAACGGCGGCGTGGAAGAAAATCCGCGCCGCCGCGTAAAGTGGTCTCAGTTCTCGAAAAGGGCAGTCGAGTAATAGCGGTCGCCGCTGTCCGGGAGCAGAGCGACTACGGTCTTGCCCTCGTTTTCAGGCCGCTTCGCCCACTCGATGCCGGCCTTGAGCGCCGCGCCGGCGCTGATGCCCACAAGGATTCCCTCGTGTCTTGCCACATCCTTTGACACGGCGAAAGCATCCTCATTGGCAATGTCGAAGACTTCGTCGTACACCTTGGTGTCAAGCGTATCCGGAACAAAGCCGGCACCGATACCCTGAATCTTGTGCGGACCGGCGGTGCCTTTGGTGAGCACCGGCGACGTCGCCGGCTCAACTGCCAGGATCTTCACATCCGGGTTCTTCTTCTTGAGATATCTTCCCGTGCCGGTGATCGTGCCGCCGGTTCCGATGCCGCTGACGAATGCATCAACCTTCCCGTCCGTGTCCTCCCAGATCTCCGGTCCGGTTGTCTTTTCATGTGCCGCCGGGTTGGCCGGGTTCGTGAACTGGGACGGGATGAAGCTGTTCGGAGTCTCCTTGTGCAGTTCATCGGCCTTGGCGATCGCGCCCTTCATGCCCTTTGCGCCGTCCGTCAGAACGATTGTCGCCCCGTACGCCTTGATGATATTTCTTCTCTCAACCGACATGGTCTCCGGCATCACGATGACAGCCTTGTAGCCCTTGGCCGCCGCGATGGATGCGAGTCCGATTCCGGTGTTGCCGGAAGTCGGCTCAATGATAGTAGCCCCCGGCTTGATCTTTCCCTGGCGCTCCGCGTCCTCGATCATCTCAAGGGCGATGCGGTCCTTGACAGAACCCGACGGATTAAAATACTCAAGTTTGGCGACCAGCTTTGCCTTCAGGCCGTACTCCTTCTCGATGTGTGTCAGGCGCACAAGGGGCGTCTTACCGATCAGTTCTGCCGCAGAATTATAAATCTTTGCCATAGTTTTGTGTCCTTCCCGGGGTTTTACCCCAACGCCGGATTCTGGCCGGTTTTGTACAATTATCAACTGTCTGTTTTCTGCTGCTGTTCCTGCCACGTCCGGTAGGCGGGCGACATGCTGCGGAGCTTCGCGATGATTTCCTTCAGGGCTTCGACGGTCGTGTCGATTTCTTCTTCTGTAGTTCTGGCGGAGAGCGTCATGCGGAGTGCTCCATGGCTGTACTCCGGGTCGACATGCATCGCCGTAAGGACGTGGGAGACTTCCTGTGCGCCTGTCGCGCAGGCAGAGCCGCCCGATGCGCAGATCCCCTTCTGATCAAGCAGAATCAGAATCGTCTCGCTCTCCACGAACCGGAAGCAGAAGTGAACATTGCCCGGAAGCCGGTTTTTTCTTGTACCCGTCAGCCTTGCAAAGGGGATTTCCTCTTCCACCCGGCGGATCAGCTCGTCGCGCAGTTTCGTCTCCTCGGCAATGTTGTCCGCCATATCCCGCATCGCAATCCTGGCCGCCTCGCCCATTCCGACGATGCCGGGAACATTGCTTGTCCCGGCCCGGCGGTTTCTCTCCTGTGAACCGCCGTGTATGAGCGGACCGACCGTCAGGCCGCGGCGGATGTAGAGGAATCCCACGCCTTTGGGCCCGTGGAACTTGTGTCCCGACGCACTCAGGAAATCGACGTCCCAGTCTTTCACGTCAATCGGGATGTGCCCGTACGCCTGCACCGCGTCGGTGTGAAACAGGGCGCCGCTCTCGTGAGCGATCCGGCTCAGCTCCTTCACCGGCTGGATGGCGCCCGACTCATTGTTGGCCGTCATCACCGATACGAGGCAGGTGTCCGGCCGGATGCATGCCTTAAGCGCTTCCGGGTCCACCACGCCGTCCTGGCGCACCGGGAGATAACTCACCGTGAAACCGTGCTGAGCAAGATACCGGCAAGCGGAAAGAATCGCCGGATGCTCGATGGATGAGACGATGATGTGCTTCCTGCCTTCTTCTGCCGCCCGGCTGCTCACGGCTTTGAGTACCCAGTTGTCCGACTCGCTGCCCCCGGAGGTAAAATAAATCTCCTCCGGCGCCGCCGACAGACTCCCGGCGATGATCGCCCGGCTCTCTTCCATGGCAGCTCTCGCCTTTCTTGCCGGCGCGTATATGGACGCGGGATTGGCAAAATCCTCCATAAAAAAGGGCTTCATCTTCTCAAATACTTCCGGCCAGACCGCTGTGGTCGCCGCGTTGTCAAGGTAAATCACATCTGCTCCTTGTCCCTGTTTCATTCCTACTATATAAGTATGATTAGTAGGATTAACAGGATAATACTCTTGTGAACCTGTATTGTCAAGAACTCATGGGAAGAAAATTTCGGTGGGGGATATCTCGCTAAGGAATTCATGGGGATCTTCCCGGGACCGGCCAGATCTTAAAGGGAGATGAAGGACAGGAAGGGGGAAGATAGGGAACTGGCTGATGGGGGAAGAAAATTGATAAGAAAGGGCCCGGGTGGTGCAGTGAAGATGAGCCGATGCGAGGCAGAGAAGAGATGGGCCAATTCAGCAAAGAGATGGGTGGTGCAGTGAAGAGAGGGATGGTGCAACGGAAATTAAATTTTTAGCGGATTTCCGTTGCACATTTTGCCCTTCTCAGGTCTTACGTGCAACGGAACTGAGCTTATCTTCCGATTCCGTTGCAATTTGCGCCCGATTTCCCGAAAAAAAGC
>DGVL01000163.1 GCA_002394965.1 Lachnospira sp. UBA4285 | reverse complement strand
CACTGGGGCCAGGAGCTCTACTATCAGCCCAATGCCACCCAGATTGACATCGGACGGGCGTGCATCGACTCCGGCGCCGATTTGATTTTCGGCTGCCACACACACTGCCTGCAGCCCATTGAAGAATACAACGGCGGCATCATTCTCTACAGCATGGGCGAGTTCAGCTTCGGCGGAAGCACCTCCCCCACCGACCGCGACACCGCAATCTTCCAGGTTACATTGAAGAGAGATCTGGACGGGACCATCTCGGTAGACGGCTGGAAGGTGATTCCCTGCTGCGTCAGCAGTCTCCCGGTCTACGAGGGCTATACGCTGGATAACTATAACGATTACTGCCCCACCCCCTATGAAGAGGGCTCTGAGGATTACAACCGTGTTATGAGCAAGCTGGACGGCAGCTACCAGGCTTCCAGCCAGGGAGCGGATTACAGCAACTGGTACAGCAGCTACGGCTGATCCCCTGTCCGGGCTTCTGGCTTCTTTCCGTTTTCCTGCCCCAAAAGGGTCGGCAGGCTCCATCAGACAAAACCGCATCATTCGAACTCCTCCGGGAGTCGAGCGATACGGTTTTGTTGTTTATTATAACATCTTTCATTGTGTCTCTCAACAACAATTTCGTTGACACCGTTGGTTCTTCATGGTATGATGCATGCAGTTCACAAATTCAAACGTCATTCTATGTTGTTATCGGCAACATTGAGGAGTAAAATCAAATGAAAAGACTATCCAAACAGCTCTTATCCGATGCCGTTCGTTCCGGGCGAAACAGGCTCGGTCTCTCGCAGGCAGAGCTTTCTAAAAAAACCGGGATCAACCGCTCGATCCTCAGCAATCTGGAAAACGGCCAGTACATGCCCTCCATTGAGCAGCTTGAAGAGCTCTCTGCGATTCTCGGATTTCAGATCACGGATCTGCTTGCGGATGATTCTCCGTCGGCCGGGATTCCCGTGGACCGCAGATATCGGATTGCCGTCGCCGGTGTCGGCTATGTCGGGCTTTCTCTTGCGGTTCTTCTTTCCCAGCACCACGAAGTCGTCGCAGTTACGACAACCCCGGAAAAGGCAGAGCGCCTGAATCAGTTCATCAGCCCCATTCAGGATGAGTATATTGAGAAATTCTTTGCGGAAGCAAAATCCGGAAAACGCGAGCTTTCCCTGCACGTTACCACCGATGGAGCATCCGCCTATCGGGATGCCGATTTTGTCATCGTTGCAACCCCGACAAACTATGACCCGAAGACCAATTACTTTGACTGTTCTGCCGTTGACTCCGTGGTACGGCTTGTTTCGGAAGTTACCGCGGAAAAAGCGGTAAAACCCGCGATCGTGATCAAGTCCACGATTCCGGTCGGCTATACCCGGCAGCTTGCCGAGAAGTATCCGGAGGAACATATTCTTTTCAGTCCGGAGTTTCTTCGGGAGTCCAAGGCTCTCTATGACAATCTTTACCCCTCCCGAATCATCGTCGGCTGTGACAGCCGCACAGAGGCTGCGGCCCGTATCTTCGCAGGCCTGCTTCAGCAGGGCGCTGTCAAATCACCGATCGAAACGCTGTTCGTCGGTCCGACGGAAGCAGAGGCAACCAAGCTCTTTGCCAATACCTATCTGGCACTCCGTGTTTCCTATTTTAACGAGCTGGACACCTATGCCGAGCTGAAGGGCCTGAACACCGCTTCCATCATCAAGGGGGTCTGTCTCGACCCACGAATCGGTTCGTTTTACAACAATCCTTCCTTCGGGTACGGCGGATACTGCCTGCCGAAGGACACCAAGCAGCTTCTGGCAAATTACAGGGATGTCCCGGAAAACCTGATTCAGGCCATTGTGGAAAGCAACCGTACCCGGAAGGACTTTATCGCCGACAGAGTCCTGGAAATCGCCGGCTCCTACGGCAACAGCGAGAGCTATTCCAGCGACAAGGAAAACCGGCAGCGGGACGTCACGGTCGGTGTCTACCGGCTCACCATGAAGAGCAATAGCGACAATTTCCGTCAGTCTTCGATCCAGGGCGTTATGAAGCGGATCAAGGCCAAAGGCGCCACGGTCGTGATCTATGAGCCGACCCTGGAAGACGGAAGCACCTTCTTCGGCAGCCGCGTGGTCAATGATCTGGAGAAATTCAAATCCATGTGCAGCTGTATCATTGCCAACCGCTATGATTCGGTTCTGGATGATGTCGAAGAAAAAGTCTATACCAGGGACCTTTTCCGCAGAGACTGAGTACGTAATGAGGATGTGCATCGTATGAAGAAGCAAGCCGTCGATTTACAGGGGAAAGCCATTCTTGTCACCGGGTCTCCCGGCTTCATCGGCTCCAATCTGGTTCTCCGGCTGCTGAAAGAGCTCCATAGCGGCACTGTGATCAGCTTTGACAGCATGAACGACTATTATGATCCGGCGCTGAAGGAATACCGTCTCGCCCTGATTGAAAAGCAGGCCGAAGCTTCCCCTGCCCGTCATATCTTCATTCGGGGAAATCTCGCAGACCGGGACGCTGTCCGCCGGGTTTTCGAAACCTGGCATCCGGACATTGTCGTAAATCTGGCCGCACAGGCCGGTGTCCGTTATTCCATTGATCACCCGGATGCCTA